>NZ_JBGWAB010000131.1:0-20727 GCF_041862025.1 Streptomyces sp. AB3(2024) | reverse complement strand
GGCGGCGCCCCCGCCGGCTCCCGGGGCGCCGGCGCCGAGGACGACCACGGCGAAGCGGCCCCGGTCCGCCAGTCCCAGCCGCCCGGCCGCCGCGGCCACACCGCCGGCGGTGCCACCGCCGTCGAGCAGCGTGTCCAGCAGGGCCGCCCGCAGCTCCCGTTCGCGCTCGCCGCGTTCGGCCTCGGTCCGCAGGTACGCCTCCGACGCGGCGTCCGTCATCTGGTCCAGTACGTCCCACAGCACCACCGCCCCCGGCAGCAGCCCCGGAAGCTCCGCCCGGTCGTGCGCGGCAACCGCCTCGGTCAGGCTCTGCCACAGCAGCCGCCCGCCGCGCCGGTAGGTCCGCCGCAAGGAGGCGAGCGGCACCCCCTGTTCGGCGCGCAGGGCGCCGGTGGCGCGGGCGTCGGCCAGCTCGGCCGGCAGCCCCCGGGCACCGCGGACCAGGCCGTCGACGGCCTGGGTCAGGGTGAGGTGGATCCGCTCGCGCAGCTCGGCCCGCCCGAGCCGGGCGGCGTAGGCGGGATCCTCGGCCAGGGTCCGGTCGGCGAGCCGGTCCGCGGCGATCCCGATCCGACGGTCCAGGTCCTCGCGTATCTCCTCGATGATCCGCTCCATGACGGGCAGGGTTGCACGGGCGGGGCCGCGGTGGGGAGGGCCCGGAGGGCGAAGGTCCGCTAGCGTGTGCTGAGCACTGCGTATGCAGTGCTTTGGGAAAGGCCCGTCCACACCCCGTCCACCCGCCCTCCACACCCCAGGGATCCGCGCATGCGACAGAACCCGCAACGCCGAGCCGCCCTGCTCGACGCCGCCATCGAAGTCCTGGCACGCGAGGGCTCCAGGGGGCTGACCCTGCGCGCCGTGGACGCCGAGGCCGCGGTACCGACGGGGACCACCTCCAACTACTTCGCCAACCGGGGCCAGCTGCTGGTGCAGATCCTCCACCGCACCCGTGAACGGCTCGCCCCCGACGCCACCGAACTCGCGGGCCCGCCGGACACGGAGGTACTGCTGCGCCGGCTGCTGGAACGGATGCGCCGCGAGCGCAGCATCCACATCGCCGTGCTGGAGCTGCGGCTGGAGGCCACCCGCAGGCCCGAACTCCAGGAGGAACTGGCGCGGTTCCTCGGCGCCGAACTGGAGGCCAACATCGCCGGGCACCTGGACGCGGGCCTGCCGGGGGACCGGGACGGCGTGCTGCTCCTCTACTTCGCGATGCTCGGCCTGCATCTGGACGACCTCACCCTGCCCACGCTGGCGGCCGCCCACCCGGTCGAGGCCCTCCTCGGGATCATGGTGGAGCGTCTGCTCCCGCAGGGGCCGCCGCCCCCCGCCGCCTGATCGGCCAGAGCCCCCTCCCCGCCGGGCCCGTCCGGACGACCGGGATTCCGCTGCCGACCGTGTATCACTTCCTGCGCCCGCCGTGCCGCGAGGGGTACGTTGAGGGGGGAGGAAGGGTCCTTCCGGCCGGCCGGGGATCCGCCGCCGACGTCGTGATCCGATCCCGGAACGGCCCCCTGATCACACTCTTGATCAGAAACGAACACGATCCGGCCAAGCTGTCACGTGCTACCGCGCATGTTCCAGCGGAAAATGCCAGAACGCCTTTTCGCAGAGTGGAAGTTGAGTAAGTTCCCTTCTTGTCGCGCCGTAGGACCGTGCATTCAGCACGTGCGGCCGGGAGGGGAGCCCGCGTGCCCGGGATCGACGAATGCCTGCTCGAAGCCATGGCCCTGCCGGGTGCGCGCGGGGCCGCGCTGGTCGACTGGAGCAGCGGACTGGCCCTCGGCACCGCAGGGGAGTCGCCCGTCGGAGACCACGAGACCACCGCCGCCGAGACCGCGGAGCTGGCCCGGGCGGCGGCCGAGTACGAGTCGTTCGCCCCCGCGCCGGGCGAGCCGGGCGCGGTCGGCGGACCCGCGGCGGCGGGACCGCCCGTGGAGGACCTCATCGTCACCACGCGCACCGGCTACCACGTGCTCCGCTTCGTCGAGACGAGCTTCGACAGCAGTGTCTTCCTCCACCTCTGGCTCGACCGGACCGACGGCAACCTCGCCCTCGCCCGCCTCAGACTCCGCGCGCTGGCCGAAGGGCTGGTGCTCAGGTGACCACCGCCGTCTCCCCGCTGCTCACCCGGCTCGCCGCCGAACGCGCCACCGGCGCCCTGCTCCGCGACCGCGGGACCCTCTTCCTGGAGGACGGCCGCGTCGTCCACGCCGAGAGTCCCTCCACCCCCGGCCTCGACATCCTCCTCACCACCGGCGGAGGCCTCGCCCCCGAGCGCTGGAAGGAGGCGGTGGACGAGGCCGGAGGCCGCCGTCAGGTCGCCCGCTTCCTCGTGGACAGCGGAGGCCTCGCGGACGGCGAGCTGGAGATCTGCCACCTCGCGGCGATCTTCGACGCCGCCTTCTTCGCGCTCTCACCCGGCAGCGGCCCGTCCCGCTTCCGCCGCGGCGCCACCCACTGGATCGGCTCCGTCCGCTCGGTCCCGGCCGAGGCCGTCGAGCGCGAGACCCGCCGCCGCCGCGAGCTGCTGGACGCGGTGTGGCCGTACCCGCTGCTCGACATATCCCCGGTGGTGCCCCGCCAGGCCGCACCCGGGCAGACGGTCACCGCGCGGCAGCGGATCCTCCTGGGGCAGGCCGACGGCGTGCGCACCCCCGCGGACCTGGCCTGGGTGCTCGGCCGGCCCGCCTTCCACACCTTGCTCGACGTGCGAAGACTCGCGGCCGCCGGGCTCGTGGAGACTCCCCGTACCCGGCCGGTCCCGCTGCCGGCCGCCCCCCTGCCCGACTGGATCACCGAGTCCCAATCCCCGGACGTGGCTCTGCTCCGCCGGTTACGCGACGCACTGGAGGCAAGTCTGTGAGGCTCCCGCTGCGACCGGTTCTGCGAGCCGACCGTTCCGAGCGGAGGCCGCTCGAAGGGAGGAAGGCCGACATGAACACGGCGATGGTGCCCGCCGAGGCCGAAGCCGAGATACTCGCCGAGCTCCGGAGGCTGAGGGCCCGTGTCCCCCAGCTCACCGGAGCCCTGGCCGCGAGCGCCGACGGACTGGTGCTCGCCCAGGACAGTGCCGCCACCGAGGCCGAGTCCGTCGCCGCGCTGACCGCCGCCGCCCTCGGCGTCGCCCAGCGGCTCAGCGACTGCACCGGTCAGGGCGGTTTCCGCGAGCTCCTCGTACGCGGGGAGAACGGCTACGTCGCCACCTACGCCGCCGGCGAGACAGCCGTCCTCACGCTGATCGCGGAGCCGCGCGTCAACGTGGGGCGGCTCCACCTGGAGGCGCGCCGCTCCAGCCTGCGGATCACCGAGCTGATCGACCGCAGCCTCGGCCGGCGGGGCCCCGCGACGCCGCCGGCCCTCGGCCCGGCGGGCCCGCTCTCCTGACCTTCTTCTCTCTTGGCAAACGACAGCACGTAGACCCTCACGCACAACGAACAAGCGACAGCAGAAAGAGGAACCCCCATGGCCAACGTGGAAACCGCCCTCAAGGAAGCCACCACCACCATCGACGGGGCGCTCGGCGCGGCCCTCGTGGACTACGGCAGCGGCATGGCCCTCGGCACCATCGGAGGCAGCAAGGAGCTGGACCTTTCGGTCGCCGCAGCCGGCAACACCGACGTGGTCCGCGCGAAGGTCCGCACGATGGAGATGCTCGGCCTACAGGACGAGATCGAGGACATCCTGATCACTCTCGGCAGTCAGTACCATCTGATCCGGCTGATGAAGGCGAGGGGCTCCAGCGGCTTCTTCCTGTACCTCGCCCTCGACCGGGGACGGGCCAATCTCGCGATGGCGCGGCACCAGCTGAGGAAGATCGAGGCCGAGCTGGAGATCTGAGGCACCCGAGGGGGCCGTGACGGCGCGGTGGCGGGCGGTCGAATTCTTTGCCGTCCGCCCCGGCGGCCCCACTGATATGTCCGGGATGGGCGGACTTTATCATCCTGTTACAGAGTAAGATGCTGTAATCAGCTGATCATTAACTCATCGACAAAGCAAAAAACGCTGGAGAACCCGCCACCCATGCCCCCGCGCCTGAGCATCGTCGTACCTGTCTACAACGTCGAGCTCTACCTCGACGAGTGCCTGGAGTCCATCGCAGCTCAGACGTTCGGCGACTTCGAGGTCGTGATCGTCGACGACGGGTCCACGGACGCGAGCGCCGTCATCGCGAAGAACTTCGCGGAGCGTGACCAGCGGTTCCGGGTGGTCCTCCAGAAGAACGCGGGTCTCGGCGCCGCCCGGAACGTGGGCTTCCGCCACCTTGCCGCGGGCACCGAGTACGTGGCCTTCGTGGACAGCGACGACACCATGCCGCCGCACGCCTACGAGAAGCTGATCGCGGCCCTCGACAAGACCGGATCCGACTTCGCAGGCGGCAACGTCCGCCGCTTCAGATCCGTCGGCATGCAGCAGTCCTGGGGCCACCGGATCGCATTCGCGAACACCCGGCTGAAGACCCACATCTCCAAGTTCCCGGCGCTGGTCACCGACCGCACCGCGTGGAACAAGGTCTACCGGCGCAGCTTCTGGGAAGAACACGGCTTCGCCTACCCGGAGGGCATCCTCTACGAGGACGCCCCCGTCAGCATCCCCGCCCACTACTTCGCCCAGAGCGTCGACGTGATCGGCGACGTCGTCTACCACTGGCGGGTCCGCGAGACCGGTGAGCGCTCCATCACCCAGCGCGCCACCGACCCGGTCTCCCTCACCGACCGCGTGACCTCCGTCCGCCTGGTCCGCGAGGCCCTCCTCGGCAAGCAGGGCGAGAAGTACGCCCGCTACCTGCGCGACTACGACCGCAACGTGCTGAGCGAGGAACTCCCCCTCATCTACAAGTACGTCGGCGAGGCCGGCCCCGAGTTCCGCGCCGCCTTCGTCAAGGAGGTCGGCGGCCTCATCCGGGAGATCGGCACCGAACCCTGGAGCGACCTCACCGTCGCCGACCGGCTCAAGGCCTACCTGGCCCGCGAAGGCCGCGTCGAGGAGTTCATCGCCCTCGTCCAGCACCAGAAGGACTTCACCTACAGCGTTCCGGTCAAGGGACTGGCCCGCCCGCAGGCCGACTACCCCTTCCTCAAGGCGCCCGTCCCGGCCAAGCTCCTCACTCTCGGCCCGCGCGAGCGCCGCGTCGTGAGCCGGGTGGAGCAGGTCGCCTGGAGCGACGGCAAGCTGCTGCTGCGCGGCTACGCCCTGCCCGGCCACATGGGCGCGGAGAGCCGCCTCGGCTCCCGCAAGATGCTGATCTTCCGGGAGAACGGCAAGCGCCGGCGCACCGTCGTCAACACCCGCACCGTCGCCTCCCCGATGGCCACCGTCAACAGCCCGCACCTCGCCCTGCGGCACGCGGACTGGGCGGGCTTCAGCGCCGTCGTCGACCCCACCGTCTTCCAGTCGGGCGGCAAGTGGCGCGAGGGCATATGGTCCACCTCCATCGCCGTCACCGGCGCCGGAGGCCTGCACCGCGCCCGGCTCAAGGGCGGCGAACACGACAGCGGACTCACCCCGCCGGCGTACTGGGCCACCCCCGACGTCCGGATCCTGCCGACCGTCTCCGGCGTCCTCACCGTCCAGGTCGAGATCGTCCGCGCCCGGGTCCTGGACGTCCGCGCCACCGGCGACGACGCCTTGGAACTGACCGGCGAGCTCGCCGCCGAGGCTGGCACCGACGCCACGCTGCAGGCCACGCAGGCCGGCACCACCCTCACCTTCCCGCTCAACACCTCCGCGGCCCGCCCCGGCGGCCGGATTCCCTTCACCGTCACCGTGCCCCTCGCCGTCCTGGGCGACGTACCCGACGGCGGGGGACAGGCCGGCGGATGGCGCCCCCGGCCGTGGAACCTCTCCGTGGTCCGCGCCGACGGCACCCGCCACCCCCTGGCCCACGACGAGCGCGGCGGCTTCACCGGCCTGGTCGTCCCGATCCCCGGCGACGGCGCCGAGCGCACCGTCTTCGCCAAGCGCGGTATGAGCGGCCACCTGATCCTCTCCGTCCAGGCCTCCCCGCCGCTGGTCGACACGGTCACCGCCCATGAGGGCGTCCTCACCCTCGGGGGCACCTTCCGCGCGCCCGCCACCACCGCCGGTGAACCGTACGAACTCGTCCTGCACAACCAGTACGGCATGGAGTTCAGCTACCCCGTCACCCGGGACGGCGACCGCTTCGAGGCCTCCTTCGAGCCCGTGCTTCCCGAGCCCTACGCCGGCCGCACCAGCCTCCCGCAGGGCCGCTGGTGGCCCACGCTGCGCCCGGCGGCCCGCGGCGGATCCACCGCCGGCCTGCTCGGCGTCGACCGCGGAGCGCCCGTCCAGCTCATGGCGCCCGTCCTGACCTCCGGACCGCACGCGATCACCGTCCTCGGCCGCCGCATGCGCGTCGAAGCCCGCCTGCACGACCGGATGGCGCTGGTCTGCGACCCGGTCCTGAGCCCGCACGACCGCTCGCACTACGCCCAGCGCGTCGCCCGCGACGTGACCTACCCCGCGCAGCGCGCCCTGCCGGTCAAGGACATGGTCGTCTACGACACCTTCAAGGGGAACGGCGCCGGTGACTCGCCCCGCGCCGTCCACGAGGAGCTGCTGCGCCGCGGCGAGAAGCTGGAACACGTCTGGCTGGTGCGCGACGGCCGCGCCGAGGTCCCGCCGACCGCGCGCGCCGTCCAGTACGGCAGCATGGAGGCCTGGGACGTGCTGGCCCGGGCCCGCTACTACGTCGTCAACGACAGCGTTCCGCCGACCTTCTCCCGCCGCCCCGGCCAGACCGTCGTACAGACCTGGCACGGGACGCCGCTGAAGCAGATCGGTTACGACTTCATGCACGACTACTACACCAGCCCCGAGGTGCTGGAGGGGCTGCAGCACGACAGCGCCCAGTGGTCGCTGCTGGCCTCCCCCAGCTCGTACGCCACGCCCATCCTCAAGCGGGCCCTCGGCTACCAGGGCGAGGTCATCGAGGCCGGCAGCCCGCGCACCGACGCCCTGGTGCGCCCCGACGCGGCACGGATCGCCGAGGTCAGGCGCCGGCTCGGCCTGCCGGACGGCAAGAAGGTCGTCCTCTACCTGCCCACCTGGCGCGAGAACCGCCTCGGCTGGACCGGCGGGTACAAGCTCGACCTGAGGATCGATCTGGACGCGGCCCGCCGCGAGCTCGGCGAGGACCACGTCCTGCTGGTGCGCGGCCACCACAAGGTGGGCGAACAGGTCCGCGAGGGCGTGCGCGACGGCTTCGTCGTCGACGTCTCCCGCTGGCCCGACACCACCGACCTGCTCCTCGTCGCCGACGTGCTGATCTCGGACTACTCCTCCGCGCTCTTCGACTTCGCGCTGACCGACCGCCCGATCCTGCTGTTCACGTACGACCTGGAGCACTACCGCGACACGCTGCGCGGCTTCACCTTCGATCTGGAGGCCAAGGCCCCCGGTCCGCTCCTGGCGGACTCGCCGAGCCTGATCGCGGCCGTGCGCGACGCCGACGCGGTGGGCGCCGAGTACGCGGGGGCGCGGGCGGCGTTCCGCGCCGAGTTCTGCGACCTGGACGACGGCGGCGCCACCGCGCGCGTCGTGGACCGGATGCTCGGGATGTAGCCCGCACGGGTGAAAGTACGGACCGGTCCCGCGCCCACCGACGAGTTCGGGGCGCGGGACCTGTCTGTAGGTGGGGTACGGCAGCCGCCGCACCCCACCCCCGCGCAGGGAGGCAGTCATGGCCAGTACCGGTTTCACCACGTGCCTGTGGTTCGACGGCGACGCGGAGGCCGCCGCCGACCACTACCTGTCGGTCTTCAAGGACGGCCGGCGCGGCCGGACCGCCCGCTACAACGAGGCCGGGCCCGGCCGGCCCGGTGACGTGATGGTCGTCGAGTTCGAGATCAACGGCCAGAAGTTCATCGGCCTCAACGGCGGCCCCCAGTTCCCCTTCACCGAGGCCATCTCCTTCCAGATCCACTGCCGGGACGAGGCGGAGGCCGACTACTACTGGGACGCCCTGACGAAGGACGGCGGCGAGGAGGGCGCCTGCGGCTGGGTCAAGGACCGCTTCGGCGTGTCCTGGCAGGTCATCCCGCCCGGCGTCATCGACCTGGTGGCCGACCCGGACCCGGTCCGCGCGGCCCGCGCCACCGCCGTGATGATGAAGATGAAGAAACTCGACGCCGGAGCCATGCGCCGGGCCGCCGACGGGGGCTGAACCTCCGGGCGGCCCGCGGGGGGTGGTCGGGTCGTCTCAGCCTGCCGCGATGCGGGCCAGCAGGGACGGGAGGGCGGTGCCGATCGGTTCCCGGACGATCTCGTCGGCCAGGGCGTCGTACGGGGTCTCCTCCGCGTTGACGATGATCAGACGGGCCCCCGCCTCCGCCGCCATCCCGGCCAGCGAGGCGGCGGGCTGGACCTGGAGGGTCGTACCGACGGCGATGAAGACCTGGCAGCCCTTGGCCACGGCCACGGCCTGCGCCAGAACCTCCGGATCGAGCCGTTCCCCGAACATCACGGTCGCCGTCTTCAGGATCCCGCCGCACGCGCGACAGGCCGGATCCGGCTCCCCGGCGGAGACCCGGGCCAGCGCCTCCTCCAGCCCCGTCCGGGCACGGCAGCCGGTGCAGACCACCGACCGGGCCGACCCGTGCAGCTCGAACACCTTGCGCGCCGGCATCCCGGCGAGCTGGTGCAGCCCGTCCACGTTCTGGGTGACCACCCGCACCGGGGTGCCCCCGCGTTCCAGTTCGGCGACGGCCAGGTGCGCCGCGTTGGGACGGGGCGCGGCGGCCCAGACCTCGGCGCGCATCAGCCAGGAGCGCCGACGGATCTCCGGATCGGCCATGTAGTACTCGTAGGTCACGAGCTTCTCGGCGTCGGGCTCACGCCTCCACAGACCCTGCGGCCCCCGGTAGTCCGGGATCCCGGAATCGGTGGACATCCCTGCCCCACTGAACACTGCGACGAGCGGCTTCCCCATGCGCCGACCCTACGCGGGCACCATTGCGGCCCGCGACCCCATTTGCCGGCGTACGGGCCCGGCCCCGCCGACGGGCGTCGGCCGGGATCCTGACGGCCGGTCAGGCCCTGCTGCGGCGCCCCTCGCGGTCTGGTACAACACCGGACATGACGGGATTCGAGATCGGCGGCGCGAGCGCCACCGACATGGAACTGCTGCGCGGCTGGGCCGGGGCGGAAGGCTGGAACCCGGGCGACAGCGACCGTTTCGCCTTCGCGGTGGCCGATCCGGCGGGCTTCCTCATCGGGCGCCTCGACGGGGATCCGGTGGCCTGCGTCTCCGCCGTGCGCTACGGCACCTCGTACGGGTTCATCGGCTTCTACATCGTCCGCCCCGAGCTGCGCGGCCGGGGGTACGGCCTGCGGGTGTGGAACGCGGCGACGGAGCGGCTGGCCGGTCGGCTCACCGGCCTCGACGGCGTGGTCGAGCAGCAGGCCAACTACCGCAAGTCCGGGTTCCGTTCCGCCTGGACGAACATCCGCTTCGAGGGTGTCCCGGAGGCCGGCGGGGAGGACGGTGCCGTGCGGACCGTCGACGCGGCCTCGCTGCCGTTCGACCTGCTCGCCGCCTACGACCGCCGGTTCTTCCCGGCGCCCCGCGACGCGTTCCTCTCCGCCTGGACCGCCCTGCCCGGCCGGACCGCCCTCGCGGCCGTCCGCGACGGGCGGATCGAGGGCCTCGGCGTGGTCCGGCCGTGCGGGGCGGCCTCCCGGATCGGTCCGCTCTACGCGGCCACCCCGGAGGTGGCCGCCGCCCTGGTGCGGGGGCTCGCCGGGTACGCCCCCGGAGGGGAGGTCGCGGTGGACGCGCCCGACGTGAACCCCGCCGCGGCCACCCTGCTGGCCGGGCTCGGGCTGCTCCCGTCGTTCGAGACGGCCCGCATGTACACCGGCCCGGCGCCCGATGTGGAGACGGCCGGACTGTACGGGGTCACCAGTCTCGAACTGGGCTGAGGACCGGGCCGCCGCGGCGCGGGGCCGGACGGCGGTCGCACGGCGCCGCCCGGCGCGCCGGGGGGAGGGGGCCCGGCCGGGACCCGGGGCTCAGATGCCGAACAGCACTCCGGTGCTGGCGTGCAGGCCGCACGGGTTGGCGAACGTATAGGTGTAGCTCAGCCGGCGCCCCTGCCACACGCCGTCGGCGGTGACGGTCACCGGGTCCCACTCCCTGGTGCACCTGACGTTGGGCCGGGGCGCGGTGAGGACGTCCAGGGCGGGGCCGTTCGCCTTCAACTCGGAGCAGGCGGCGGCGGGGGCGGGGTGGGTGCCGCCCGGCCGGGGCGCGCACACCAGCGTCACCGCGCGCAGCACCGTGCCGCGGGCGGCGTCCGGTCCGGCCGTCACGCTGACCACGAGCGCGGACGGCGCGTACATGCTCTGCGCTCCGGACGGAGCCGCGTCGGCGGCTCCGGTGCCGGCCAGCGCGGTGAGGGCGGTGAGCGCCATTGCTCCGGAAGCCAGTCCCAGGCTCCTGGTGATGGACCGCATTTCGAACACTCCTCGGCTCGGTGTTTCGGATAACGGACGGGAGTCTTGCCGATCCGGAGCGTGAACGCCCGTTCGTACCGCTGTTTCTCGTCACCGATCGTGAGCGCATGTGTGCAGTCCGCAGCGACGCCACCCGTCGTGACCTGTGGGGGAGCGGACCGCCGAATCGGCTGAACACACCCCCCGGAAAGGGGTTGGCAGGGCGCTCGCGGAGCGTGGGCCGGTCAGCGGGTGGCCCCCGTGCGGGGGGCGTACAGGTCCAGCAGCCGGGTCCGGGTCTGGTGGAGCCGCACCGCGAGGACCCGTCCGACCCAGTGCCCGACGGCCGAGCCGAAGGCCGGGTCGGCGTCCATGAGCAGCCGTACCGTCTCGCCGTCGAACTCGTAGGCGCGTACCGGGGTCATCGCCTCGGCGCTCAGCTGACACACGTACGGGGGGAACAGCCAGGACCAGCCCACGAGCTCCCCGGGTCCCAGGCTCTCGACGGACGCCGACCGGTGCCGGCCGGGCAGGGGGATCTCCAGGGTCACCGTGCCCGAGCGGACGATCCAGAAGGACCGCGCCGGGGCGCCCTCGTCGAAGAGCCGCGCGCCCTCGGGGAAATTGACCTCGCGCGCGTGGGACATCAGCCGCCCGCGGTGCTCGGCGGACAGGACGGCGGCGATGCGGATGGGGGAAGGTGTGCTCACGACAGCCTCCGATCACGACCCCCCGCAACCTGCTGGTCTCCCCAGTGTCGCCGACCCCGGCCCGGATCACGGCATTCCGCGGCCCGGTGCCGCGGCGGCCGGTACGGTCGGTCGCCCGCCGCCCACCCGGGGTGGCGGCCCCCTGTTCCGGAGCGTCGCCCACGACCCGCCGGAGGAAACCCTTCCGGTGGCGTCCGGCGGCTACTCCTCGGTGTTGGCCTCCAGGCAGGCCAGCTCCATCGCGTCGAGCACCGCCTCGTGGCTGCGCCGGCTCAGCTCCGCGACGTTCTCGATCTGCGCGGTCGCCCAGGCGGCCAGCGTCATCACCAGCACGCGCAGCCCGTCGGTGCCGTGCTCGGCGAGGATCGCGTCCGCGACGACCATGGCCTCCTCCGGTACCTGCTCCGGGGGCTCCAGCCCGGCGAGCCCGCGCAGCATCGCGAGGGTGCGGCGGGAAATCTCCGGTGTCATCCTCGCCAGCCGCATGTCTTCTTCGTCGTCCATCAGCCCCACCCTCCGGTACGCGCGCCCGTCCCCTGGGTGCACCGTAGGGGGAGGCGGGCCCGCGCGGGGCGGTTTTGCCGGGCCGGGCCCGTGGGGAGGGGTGGAGCGGACCCGCCCGGGTTGACGGCTTCCGGGCTCCGGAGCGGGGCCGCCGAAGCCTTCCCTGTGGCGCGACCGGCCGGTAACTTGTGCGCCGCAGCCGCCCGGACCCGGGGCGGCCGGAGCCGGCTGGAGCCGACATGAAGAGCCTTCTACGGGTGGTGCTGAGCGTGCTGCTCCTGGCGGGCGGGGCCCTTCCGGCCGTCGCCGCGCCCGCGCCCCCGCCCGAGCCGTCGGCCGCGCCCCTCGCGGCCGCCGACGCCGCCTGGACGCCCCCGCTCTCGACCCGGGGCCGCTACATAGTGGACGCCCGGGGCGAGCGCTTCCGCCTGCGCTCGGGCAACTGGGACGGCGCCCAGGGCTCCTGGAACGGCTCCGGCGACCGGAACGACCCGGCCACCCACCACGCGGGCCAGGACTCCCACGGAATACCGCTCGGCCTGGACCGGGTCGCACTGCCCGCCCTGCTCGCCGACTTCCGCGCGCTCGGACTCAACAGCGTCCGGCTGCCCTTCTCCAACGAGATGCTGCACACGACCGCTCCCGTCCCGGACTCCGCCGTCGCCGCCAACCCGGCCCTGCGCGGCCGCACCCCGCTCCAGGTCTACGACGCCGTCGTGAGCGCCCTCACCGACGCCGGGTTCGCCGTCATCCTGAACAACCACACCGGCACCACCCGCTGGTGCTGCGGCCTCGACGGCAACGAGCGCTGGAACAGCGGCCGTTCCACCGCCCAATGGGCCGACGACTGGGTCTTCCTGGCCCGCCGCTACCGCGACAATCCGCGCGTGGTCGGCGCCGACCTCTACAACGAGGTCCGCCGAGACACCTGGGACGACCCCAACTGGGGCCTGGGCGACGCCCACGACTGGCAGGCAGCCTCCCAGGAGGCCGCCGACCGGATCCTCACCGAGGCCAACCCGAACCTGCTCATCGTCATCGAGGGCATCAACTGGACCGGCATCCCCCTCGACGGCTTCGCGCACGGCCGGCCCACCCTCAGCCCCGTCCGCACCCTCTCCCACACCCTCGTGGTCTCCAACAAGCTGGTGTACTCGGCCCACTTCTACGGGTACACCGGCCCCCACCACAGCGGCGCGACCGGCCTCGGCGAGACCCACGACCCCCGCTACCAGGACATGACCCCCGCCCAACTCCGGCAGACCCTCTACGAACAGGCCTTCTTCGTCTCCGCCGAGACGGGCACCCACTTCACCGCCCCCGTCTGGATCAGCGAGTTCGGCATCGGCGCGGACGAGACCGCAGCCGCCCCGCGCGCCTGGTTCCAGAACTTCACCGGCGAGCTCGCCGCCTCCGACGCCGACTTCGCCTACTGGCCCCTCGTCGGCTGGAGCACCACCGCACAGGGGGCTCCGGGCGGCGACAGCTGGGCGATGCTCCGCTACGACGCCACCGGCCGCCGCACCGGGGTCCTCGACGCCGCCGACTGGCGCACCGCCCCCTGGACGGCCCTCGCCACCGCCCCCGGCCGCACCGGGCCGGTCCCCGCCGCCCCCGCCTGGTACCAGCTGGACACCTCCCACCGCGACCACGTCGCCTCGCTGCGCACCCGCGCGGCCGGGGACTGGGACGTCGGCGCCCGCAAGGCGGTCTGCCCCGACGGCGCCCTCCTGGCGGGCCTGAGCCACACGGGCGGGTACGGCCTGTGCTCCACCTCGGACCTGCGCGCCCCGTCCGGCGGCCAGACGGTGGTCCGTGACGAGACGTACGTCCCGGCGGGCGGCGACTGGGCCGGCGGCTACACCAAGTTCCAGTGCCCGGCGGGCCAGTTCCTCATCGGGTACAGCGAGCGGGGCGAGCGGGTCTCGGCGGCCCTGTGCGCCCCGGCCCGCACCGCGCCGGCGACGGCCGGCGGGCGCACGGTGTGGTTCGACCGCGGGGACAACCGGCCGGCGGGCGCCGCGGGCGGCGACTTCGCCTCCGGGCACTACAAGGGGCAGTGCCTGCCGACCGAGTACGCGGCGGGCATCGCCTTCACCACGCGCGTCGGCTCCCGCCCCTCCCCGGCGGCCCTCCTGTGCCGGGCCCTCCCGGCCGCCTGACCGCACCCCGTCCGGGGGCCTCGGCCCCCGGACGGCCCCGCCGCGCGGAGCAGCCGGGCCGTCTCCGCGTGCCCGCCGAGCGAGGCCGCCCCGACGAGCGGGCCGGACGCCCGCTCGCGCTCGCGCCGGTTCACACCTGCCCGAGCAGGTCGGGCAGTTCGCGCATGTCGGTGAAGACCGTCGTGCCGGGTCCCGCCAAGGCTTCGGCGGAGGTCAGGCCGCCCGCGTAGCCCAGGGAGCGCATGCCGGCCGCGCGGGCCGCCTCGACGCCCGGCCGGCTGTCCTCCACGACCACGCAGGCCGACGGCTCGACCCCCATGCGGGCGGCGGCGTGGAGGAAGAGGTCCGGTGCCGGCTTGCCGCGCGGCACCTCGGTGGCGCTGTGGATGCGGCCCGCGAAACGGTCGTAGAGGCCGGTGCGGCCCAGGGTGTGCCGCATCTTCTCGTGGGATCCGCTGGAGGCGACGCAGGTCCGCAGGGTGATCCGGTCGAGCGCCTCGGGCAGGCCGTCGACCGGGGTGAGGCCCGCGTCCACGGCCTCGGCGTGCATGCGGGCGAAGGAGTCGTCCCACTCGCGGGCCGTCGCGTCCCCGAGCCGGGCGGCCACCTGTTCCCGTACGGAGGCACTGGAGCGGCCTATGAAGCGGCGCACCACCTCGTCCTCGGTGAGCGGCCAGCCGAGCCGCTCACCGAGAGCCACCTGTACGCGGGCGGCGATGCGCTCGCTGTCGACGAGCACCCCGTCGCAGTCGAAGATCACCAGCTGGACGGGTCCGTTCGCAACGATCATGCTGGAAGGCTAGGCCACGCACGGTGCGGTCAGGTACCGGCCCTGCACTTGAGCTTGAAGGTCGCCGAGTCCGACGCCTTGCCGGCGGTGAGCTGGGCGAAGACCGAAGGCTGGTTCGTCGACGGAGCGGCGCGGGGGGTGGACTTCACGGTGAAGGGGGCCGCCGCGGTGTCCGGGGCGGTGAACTTCGCCGTCGGGGAACTCGTCTTGCCGTTGCTGCCCGTCCAGGAGAGCTCGACGTCACCGGTGCCCGTACCCGTGATCTGGCCCGTGAAGGTGATGCTCTGCGCCACCGAGCAGTCCACCTCGGGACTGGTCGCCGGAGCCGACACGTTCACGTCCGTGACGTGAACCGCCGTCGTGGTCGTCCTGGCCGGCTTGCTGCAGGGGACCACCAGCTTGCCCTGGTTGCGCCCCTGGGTCTTCGCGGTCGCGGTGTAGGTGCCCTTCGGGACGTCCTCGTTCGTCTTCGAACCCTGCCCGTCGGTGATGAGGGTGAACTTCGCCGGGCCGGAGAGGTTGACGTTCTGGTTGGGCCTGAAGCCGGTCAGTACGAGGTCGAACTCCTGGGGATTGGTATTGGGCGCCGCCACCAGTGCGCAGGTCGCCTGGGGGGCCGCAGCGGGCGCGGACGACGCCACCGCGGCCTGGGCCGTCGTGCACGGGATGGCGACGGCGGACACCAGGAGCGGGGTGAGGAGTGCGTAACGAGCGTGCCGAATCATGCGTTCCCTCCTCGGAGTGGGAACATCAGGTCGATGAGCGGACGCCTCGGCGGCTCGCACCGTCGGCGCGACCGTGTGCCGGGCCTCGCGGGATACGGTCCCCTTCCGGGCGGTCCCGGGGCCTGGACGTCCTGTTTCACCCTATCCCGGGGGCCGGGCCGCAGCACCCCGAGCAGCTGGGCCCCTCCGCTCGGTTCGGCATCCGATGGGTCAAGTCGGATGACCGGTACGCCGATTCGTCCTAGGGTGCGCCCGTACGCACGGCCGTCGCCCGTCCGCCGGGACCGGCCGTACGTCGGTGTCCCGCGCCTCCCGCGCGGCGCACGCGCAGCGCAGTACCCACGCACACCGATCTGGGGGGTCCATGCGTAGATCCAGAGGGCTGGCAGCCGCTCTCGCCCTGTCCCTGGCCGGCTCCGGCGCGGCCGTGGGCCTCGGCCTCGTACCGCGGGCGGCGGCCATCACCCCGCCCGTCGCCTTCACCGCCGATCCGCTGCCCACCTGGCAGCCCAACGGGGTCGTCTGGGCCCTGGCCGAGGCCGGCGGCACGGTCTTCGTCGGCGGCACCTTCTCCACCGTGCGCCCGCCCGCGGGCGGCGGGGGCGCCGAGCGGTCGGCGGTGAACTTCGCGGCCTTCGACGCCGCGACAGGCGCCCCCACTTCCTGCGACCTGTCGTTCACCATCGGCAGCGGCACCGCCACCGTCCGCGCGCTCACGCTCTCCCCGGACAAGAAGACGCTCTACGCCGGCGGCTACTTCGGTGCGGTCAACGGCACCCCGGTCTCCAGCATCGCCGCCATCGACGTGGCGACCTGCACCGTGAACCAGTCCTTCCGCCCCGCCTTCGCGGCCACCGTCCGCGCCATCGCCGTCACCGACGACACCGTCTACGCGGGCGGCGACTTCCTCACCGTCGCCGGTCAGCCCCGCCAGCGCTTCGCGGCGGTCGGCGCGGCCGACGGAGCGCTGCGCCCCTTCAGGGCCGACGCCGACGACCCGGGCCGCGCCGTGGAGGTCACCCCGGACGGAAGAAACGTTCTTCTCGGTGGGGACTTCTTCACCGTCAACGGTACGAACACCCACGCCCTGGCCGTCGTCGACGCCGCCAGCGGGGCCCTCGCCAAGACCTACCCGGGCTTCATCGAGACCAACTCCGTGGTCAAGGACATCGCCACCGACGCCACCGGCTTCTACACCGCCAACGAAGGCACCGGCGGCGGCGTCTTCGACGGCCGCATCGCCCTGAACCTGTCCGACTTCAACCAGCGCTGGCGCGACACCTGCCTGGGTGCCACCCAGGCCGTCCTGCCGTACCGGAACGTGCTCTACAGCGCCTCGCACGCGCACGACTGCTCCAGCGTCGGCGAGTACCCCGACGGCCAGCGCCACCACCTCCTCGCCCAGCCGACCACCGGCGTCGGCAAGCTGGGCTGGGCCCCCGACACCAACGACGGCATCGGCGAGGGCATCGGCCCGCGGGTGATGACCGTCGGCGCCAAGGCGGGCACGCCCTACCTGTGGGTCGGCGGCGAGTTCACCACCGTCAACGGCGCGGCGCAGCAGAGCCTGACGCACTTCTCCTCCACCGACGACACGGGCGCGCCCACCACCCCCGTGGCGAGCGCGGCGGCCTTCCGGCCCGGCGAGGTCCAGGTGCGCTGGCGCACCAGCCTCGACCTGGACGACAGCGCCCTGACGTACCGGATCTACCGCAACGGCGCGGCCACCCCGATCGGCACGGTCACCGCGGACTCGCTGTTCTTCAAGCGCCCGCAGGCCTCCTGGACCGACACCACCGCCCAGGCCGGCCAGTCCTACACCTACCGGGTCACGGCGACGGACGCCGCGGGGAACGTCAGCGCCCCCTCGGGCACCGTGAGCGTGACGGTCCCGACGTCGGCGGACGCGTACCCGAGCCAGGTCCGCGCGGACGGCGCCCAGCTCTACTGGCGCTACGACGAATCGTCCCTGCCGTACGTCGCGGACTCCTCCGACGGCAACCAGGCGGGCGTGCACCAGAACGCCCCGGCGCTGCGCCAGTCCCCGGGGGCGGTCGGCGGCGCGAGCACGGCGATCGGCTTCAACGGCACGAACGCCCACGTCTACGGGGACCGCCGGCAGAGCGTCGGCAGCACCTACAGCGTCGAGACCTGGTTCAGGACGGGCACCACCCAGGGCGGGAAACTGGTCGGCTTCGGCAACCAGCAGATCAACGGCAGCAGTCAGTACGACAAGCACGTCTACATGACCGATGACGGCCGGCTGGTCTACGGCGTCTACACCGGCGCCACCCGCACCATCACCACCGCCGCCTCCTACAACGACGACAAGTGGCACCACGTCGTCGCCACCCAGGGCCCCGGCGGGATGACCCTGTACGTGGACGGGGCGCAGAAGGGCACGCTGAACGTCACCACGCACGAGAACTTCACCGGCTACTGGCGGGTCGGCTTCGACGGCCTCGGCGGCTGGCCGGACCGTCCCACCAGCGAGCACTTCGCGGGTCTGATCGACGAGACCGCCGTCTACCCGGTCGTCCTGAGCGCGGCGCAGGTGCAGCACCACTACACCCTCGCCTCCGCCCCGGCCGACACGGTCGTCCAGCTCGCCGCGTCCGAGGACACGTACGCCAACGCGGGCGCCCCGGACGGCAATTACGGCACCTCCGGCTCCCTCGCGGTGCGCGGGACCTCCCTGTACGCGAGCTACCTGCGCTTCGCGCTGCCCGCCGCGCCCGCCGGGACGGTGCTCAAGTCGGCCACGCTGAGCGTGAAGACGAGCACCATGGCGGGCGCCGGGACCACGGACACCGTCTCGGTGGTCCCGGTGACCGGAGCGTGGTCGGAGGCCGGGACCACGTACAACAACCGTCCGGGCCTGGGCGCCACGGCGCTCGGCGCCTTCCCCGGCGTCCCCGACGGGTCGGCGGTCCACACCGCCGGACTGGACACGGCGGCCGTCGCGGGCGCGCTCGGCGGCTCCTACGCCCTGGCGCTCACCAGCGCCGGGACGGACGCGCTGTGGCTGTGGTCCTCGGAAGCCGCCGCGAACGAGGGGACGCCGCGGCTGACGCTGACCTTCGGCGCGCCGTAGCACCGGGACGGTCGCGACGGCAGGGGGCGCGGACCCGTCGGGGTCCGCGCCCCTCCGCGTGGGCCCGCCCGTGCGCGCACCCGTCGGGTCCGCGGTCAGCCCGCGGGCCCGTCCGTGGGCCGGTGTGCGGGCCGGTGCGCGGGCTCCACCTCCAGGAAGCGCCGGCCCCGCGGGCCCCGGTACAGCAGGCATTCCCAGCCGTGCCGTTCCAGCTCCGCCGCGCAGGCCGTCAGCCGCTCCCGCTCCTCCTGCGCCGCCCCGCCCCCGGGCGGCCCCGGCCAGCTCACCTCGACCCGGCCCGTGCCGGTCCCGGCCGGCGCCACCCGGTAGCCCGACCGGCAGCGCCGCCCCAGGCCGTCCACCGCCGACGGCGGGAACCCTGCCGCCTCCAGCACCAGGGCCACCGCGCGCGGCATCAGCCGCAGCTCCCACGGCGCGGGCACGTCCTCCCGGCCCCCGAGCAGGCGCCGGATCCGCAGCAGCCCCTCGTACGCGGTGCGCAGCTCGGCCGCCCGCGCCGGGCCGCCGTCGGCCTCCGGGCCGTCGCCGCCCGCGGGCTCGAAGCCCCGCTCCCGCTCCGCGTCCGGCACCCCGCACCACCCCTTCTGAGCACATCGTGCGCAACGGCCTGAGTATGCGCGCCGATTCCCCGCCGCGACGCCGCTGCTGGAATGACGGCATGACATCGGCGACCGCCCCCGACCCCGCCCCCGCGACCCACCCCCGCCTGCGGCAGGTGGGCGCGGCGGGCTCCGCGCTGGCCCTGGCCCTGGTGCCGCTCGTCGTGGGCGTGCTCGTGGCCAAGGGGTTGGCCGCCGACCCGCACGCCCCGGTCAACGCCCTGATCAGTGGCGGCGGCCAGCGCGCCGGGCTGCCGCGCGCCGAATGGCGCCGCCGCGGCCACGACACGGTGCGACGGCTGCGGACCGTCCGCCGGGAAACGGTCCGCCGCTGCGCCGACGCCCGCGGCCGGCACCGTCCGGCCGCCTGAGCGCGGCCGCCGGCCGGTCGCGGGCCCCGGTCTGGGCCGCGATGCGCCGGTCGAGGACCGCGAGGCGGTCCGGCGCCACCCGCAGGCCCTCGTCCGAGGGAGGCGCCGCTGCCACGTCCCCGTCGAGGCAGGGCAGGCGTGAGTCCCGCGTCCGGCAGCGAGGGGCAGCGGGGTGATCCGGTCGTGCCCGGCGGCGGCGAAGGCACGGGCCGTGACCCGGCCCCCGATGTCAGGGCAGCAGCGGCTCCTGGAGTTCGGTGACCCACCGGTCCCGGTCCTCGGGGCAGTCCAGGTTCAGCTCGCGCGCGTATCCGGACGAGCGGTGGCCGTTCGCGTCGATCCACCGGGCCAGGGCCTGCGCCGTCGGCAGCACCCCGTCCATCGGGCCGCGGTGCACCACGGTCGCCGCCCGCTCGACCCCGGGCAGTTCGACGATCCGCACCCCGCCGCCCAGGTCCTCGGCACGGACGGCCGGGGCGACCGGGAGCCCGGCGTGCACCAGGACGGATCCCGGCTCGCCGCCGGGAGCGGGCTCGTAGTGGGCCAGGCCCGGACCCGTCGGGACCACCCCGGCGCGCTCGATCCGGGAGCACAGGTCCTCGTACAACGGGCCGATGACCGGCCCGATGTCCTGCGGGGCGTAGCTGGCGGCGACCCCGGTCAGTTCCGCCAGGCGGACCGGCGGCAGGCTCTTCACGACGATCTCTTCGGTGGGCATGGTTCCCTCGTTCTCGATGGACCGGAGCCTCGTCTCGACCTGCGTGAGCCGGGCGGCGGCCTCGGCCGCGGCGCTCTCCAGCTCCGCGCGGCGCAGCCGCAGCATCCCGCGCAGCTCCTGCGCGCTCACCTTCGCGTCGAGGATCGTCCCCACCTGTTCCAGGCTGAAGCCGAGCTCCTTGAGCGCGATGACGCGGTTGAGGCGGGCGAGCTGCCCGGCCTCGTAGGACCGGTAGCCGGTCACGGGGTCGACACGGGCGGGACGCAGCAGTCCGAGGGCGTCGTAGTGACGCAACATACGGACCGACACCCGGCCGTGCTTGGCGAAATCTCCGATGCTGAACATGACGTGCTCCAGTGGACGGCCTGACACGGTGTGAGGGTCAAGTCTCCCCGGGGGTCCCGGGCGAACCCCCTGGTGGGGGCCCGTCCGCGGGAGGCGGGTCCGTGTCAGTGTCCGTACTGGCGTACGCACAGGTCGACGACCGACGGCGGGAGCGAGCCCTCCGCCGCGGCGCACAGCTCCTCCCCGCGCGGCGTCCGCGGCGCCGCCGGCCGGGGCACGTGCGGCGGCGCGGG
>NZ_JBGWAB010000130.1:0-21425 GCF_041862025.1 Streptomyces sp. AB3(2024) | reverse complement strand
GGTTGTGTGTATTATTTGTAGTCTAATGGTAGGGAGCGTGATACAGGGGCCCCCCCCCCGCCCCCCCCCCCCCCCCCCCCCCCCCCCCCCCCCCCCCCCCCCCCCCCCCCCCGGCCGCGTTGCGTCGCGCGGCGGGTGCGGCGCCGCTGCCGGGGGCTCCGCCCCCGGACCCCCGCGCCTCAATCGCCGGCGGGGCCGGGTTGGCCGGGGCCGGGTTGGCCGGGCTGGAGCCGGAGGGGCCGGGCTGGAGCCGGAGGGGCCGGGTTGGGCGGTGTCGGGTTCGGTGGGTCCGGGGTGCCGCCGGTCGGGTGATCGGAGGTCGCCCATCGGGGGGTGCGGGTGGTCGGCCGGGGGCTCGTCCCGGGGCCGGGGGGCGTGCCCCGGGGGTTTCGGGGGCGGGCGGGTCACCCGGATAGGTGGTGCGGGGGTGGTGGGGCCGGGGAGGGGCGGTGTGGTTGCGGAGGGTGACCGGCGGTCGTAGAAAAAACGCGTCGAGTTACCGCCCGGTACCACCGCCGGGCCCGGCCCGTACGGGGGAACCGCCATGGACACCACCAAGAGCCCGACCCGCAGCCGTCCCGGCGGGCGGCGCGACTCGCGCCGCCCGGCCGCCACCCCGCGGGCCCGGCGCCGGCCCGGACCGCACGACTGGTTCGCGGAGCGCCTCCTGGCGGTGCTGAGCGGCCAGCGGCCCGTCCACTCGCTGCTGGGCCTCACCGTGGGCCCGGCCTACGAGCAGCTGGCGGACCTGGCCCCCACCGGGCCCCCGCTGGGCCGCCCCCGGCCCGTCCTTCGCCACTGCGGCCGCTTCCACCCCGGCCCGGGGGTCATCGAGGCCTTCGCCCGCATCGCCACCGGCGACCGCGTCTCGGCGATGGCCTTCCGCCTGGAACAGGGCCCGGACCTGCGCTGGCGCTGCGCGGCGATCGAGATCCGGGGGCCGCGCACCCGTGGGGATTCGGCCCGCGGGGTGGCGGTCGTATCCTGAGGGCGTTTCCGCCTACCGAAAGCAGCCGGCCATGCGCGTGTACGTCCCCCTGACACTCCCCGGCCTCGCCGAGGCGCACAAGGCGGGCGAGCTGGGGCCCGCCCCGCTCCGCGCCTACGCGGTGACCCCCGGGCTGCGGGAGTGGTACGTCTCGGACGACATCGAGGAGCTGGAGTACGCCGCCCTCAGCCGCGCCGCCGAGGCCTCCCTGCGCCTCCTGGCGGCCGACGCGGACGCCCCCCGCCGACGGGTCGTCGTCGCCCTCGACGTCGACGACAAGGCCGCCTCCGCGGTCCCCGGCCTCGACGAGGCCACCCTCGGCCAGGTCACCCTCGCCGCCGCCGTACGGCTCAAGGTGGCCGCCGCCGTCCACGTCGACGCCGACGACGCGACGCGCGACGTCGCCGCGGCCGCCGCCGCGCTGGGGGCCGCCGACGCCGGGGACGACGACGCCCGCTTCACCGTCGACGGCGCCGAGGACCACGAGCTGCTGTGGTTCGGCGTCCAGGAGATCCCGGGGCTGCTGACGTGAGCGGTGGCGGAGCCCACATCGTCTGGGACTGGAACGGCACGCTGCTGCACGACATCGACGCCGTCATCGTCGCGACCAACGCCTCCTTCGCGGAGTTCGGCTTCGCGCCGATCACCCTGGAGACGTACCGCGAGCTGTACGTCGTACCGGTCCCGAAGTTCTACGAGCGCCTCATGGGCCGGCTGCCCACCGAGGAGGAATGGCTCGTCATGGACGAGACCTTCCACCGGTACTACTGGGCGGCCGCCGACGCGGCCGGCCTCGCCGAGGGCGCGCTGGAGCTGCTGCGCGGCTGGCAGGCCGACGGACTCACCCAGTCCCTGCTCTCCCTCGCACCCCACGACAAGCTGCTGCCGCTGGTGCGCACGCACGGCATAGACGGGCACTTCCTGCGCGTCGACGGCCGCACCGGCCCCTCCCACACCACCAAGGCGGGACACCTCGTACGCCACATGGCCGCCATGGAGCCCGCCGGAGTGACCGCCGGACGGACGGTCCTCATCGGTGACGCCGTGGACGACGCGCTCGCCGCCGCGCACGTGGGCGCACGGGCCGTGCTCTACACGGGCGGTTCGCACAGCCGGACCAGTCTCGAAGCCGCGGGCGTGCCCGTCGTCGACACCCTGGCCGAGGCCGTCGCCACCGCCCGCGAGCTGGCCGGATAGGGACCGGCACGGCCGGTCCGGCCACGTCGCTGGCCAGAGTGTCCAGGTTTCCCCCCGGGATTTGTACAGATGCTGTCAATGACGACCGGGGGGTGGGGCGAGATAGCCTTGACCCGTGATCAGCGCGATAGTCATCGGGGGCACGGACGCCCCCGGCCCGCGCCCGGCGCACATCCGTGCCCGGGCCCTCGCTGGTCCCCACCGCCGGGACATCCTGCCGATCATGGCCGAATCCCTCCCGGTCGGTTTTCCCGACGCCCCGGCGTCGACACAGAATCCGGACGCACCCACCGCCCCAGGGCGGCGCTGTGTCATTCCTTCCTTCACCTACGTCACGCAACGGCGCGCGACAGGAGCCAGAGGACATGCAGACCAAGCTGGACGAAGCAAAGGCCGAGCTGCTCGCGCGGGCGGCACGGGTAGCTGAGAACAGCCCGGCCGGGGGGCTACTTCCGACTGGGTCCGAGCAAGGGGAGCGTCCCGAACGGGGATCGACGCTCGCCTACCTCCAGCGCTACTACCTGCACACCGCCCCCGAGGACCTCGTCGACCGGGACCCGGTCGACGTGTTCGGTGCGGCACTCTCCCACTACCGGCTCGCCGAGAACCGGCCGCAGGGCACCGCGAACGTGCGCGTGCACACGCCCACGGTCGAGGAGAACGGCTGGACCTCCAGCCACTCCGTGGTCGAGGTCGTCACCGACGACATGCCCTTCCTCGTGGACTCCGTCACCAACGAACTGTCCCGCCAGGGCCGCGGCATCCACGTCGTGATCCACCCGCAGGTCGTCGTGCGCCGTGACGTCACCGGCAAGCTGATCGAAATCCTCGGCCCCGACTGCGACGCCCACGGTCCCCGGACCGCCCGCCCGCACGACTCCCTCGTCGAGTCCTGGATCCACGTCGAGATCGACCGCGAGACAGACAAGGCCGACCTCAAGCAGATCACCGCCGACCTGCTGCGCGTCCTGTCCGACGTCCGCGAGTCCGTCGAGGACTGGGAGAAGATGCGCGACGCCGCGCTGCGCATCGCCGACGAGCTGCCGAACGAGCCCACCGCGCCGGACCTGCGCGAGTTCGAGCTCGAAGAGGCCCGCGAGCTGCTGCGCTGGCTCTCCGACGACCACTTCACCTTCCTCGGCTACCGCGAGTACAACCTCGTCGACGGCGACGCCCTCGCCGCCGTGCCCGGCACGGGCCTCGGCATCCTGCGCTCCGACCCGCTGCACAGCGGCAAGGAGGACGGCCACCCGGTGTCCCCGTCCTTCAACCGGCTGCCCGCCGACGCCCGCGCCAAGGCCCGTGAACACCGCCTGCTGGTGCTGACCAAGGCCAACAGCCGCTCCACGGTGCACCGCCCCTCGTACCTCGACTACGTCGGCGTGAAGAAGTTCGACGCGGACGGCAACGTGGTCGGCGAGCGCCGCTTCCTCGGCCTGTTCTCCTCCGCCGCCTACACCGAGTCCGTGCGCCGCGTCCCGGTCATCCGCCGCAAGGTCACCGAGGTCCTCGACGAAGCCGGCTTCGCCCCCTCCAGCCACGACGGCCGCGACCTCCTCCAGATCCTGGAGACCTACCCGCGCGACGAGCTGTTCCAGACCCCGGTCGACAAGCTCCGCGAGATCGTCACCTCCGTCCTGTACCTCCAGGAACGCCGCCGGCTGCGGCTGTACCTGCGCCAGGACGAGTACGGGCGCTACTACTCCGCGCTGGTCTACCTCCCGCGCGACCGCTTCACCACCGGCGTGCGGCTGCGCCTGATGGACATCCTGCGGGAGGAGCTCGACGGCATCAGCGTCGACTTCACCGCCTGGAACACCGAGTCGATCCTCTCCCGCATCCACTTCGTGGTCCGCGTCCCGCAGGGCACCGAGCTGCCCGTGCTGACCGACTCCGACGTCGAGCGCATCGAGGGCCGGCTCGTCGAGGCCGCCCGCTCCTGGGCCGACGGCTTCGGCGAGGCGCTGACCGCCGAACTGGGCGAGGAGCGGGCCGCCGAGCTGCTGCGCAAGTACGGCACCTCCTTCCCCGAGGGCTACAAGGCCGACCACTCGCCGCGCGCGGCCGTCGCCGACCTGTGCCACCTGGAACGGCTCTCCGCGAGCGACCGCGAGTTCGCGCTGTCGCTGTACGAGCCGGTCGGCGCGGGCCCCGGCGAGCGCCGCTTCAAGATCTACCGCACCGGCGAGCAGGTCTCCCTCTCCGCCGTCCTGCCCGTCCTGCAGCGTCTGGGCGTCGAGGTCACCGACGAGCGTCCGTACGAGCTGCGCCGCACCGACCGGGTCAGCGCGTGGATCTACGACTTCGGTCTGCGGATGCCGCTCTCCCCGGGCAACGGAGACTCCTACCTCGGCGACGACGCCCGCGAGCGCTTCCAGGAGGCCTTCGCGGCCGTCTGGACCGGGGAGGCCGAGAACGACAACTTCAACACCCTCGTCCTCGGCGCCGGGCTGACCTGGCGGCAGGCCGTCGTGCTGCGCGCGTACGCCAAGTACCTGCGCCAGGCCGGCTCCACCTTCAGCCAGGACTACATGGAGGACACCCTCCGCAACAACGTCCACACCACCCGGCTGCTGGTCTCCCTCTTCGAGGCCCGGATGTCGCCCGGCCGCCAGGTCGCCGGCACCGAGCTCATCGACGCCATGCTGGAGGAGCTGGACGGGGCCCTGGACCAGGTCGCCTCGCTCGACGAGGACCGCATCCTGCGCGCCTTCCTCACCCTCATCAAGGCCACCCTGCGCACGAACTTCTTCCAGCTCGACGAGGCGGGCGAGCAGCACGCCTACGTGTCGATGAAGTTCGACCCGCAGGCCATCCCGGACCTGCCGGCCCCGCGCCCCGCGTTCGAGATCTGGGTGTACTCCCCGCGCGTCGAGGGCGTCCACCTGCGCTTCGGCAAGGTCGCACGGGGCGGTCTGCGCTGGTCCGACCGGCGTGAGGACTTCCGTACGGAGGTCCTCGGCCTGGTCAAGGCGCAGATGGTCAAGAACACCGTCATCGTGCCGGTCGGCGCCAAGGGCGGCTTCGTCGCCAAGAACCTGCCCGACCCGTCGGTGGACCGCGACGCCTGGCTCGCCGAGGGCATCGCCTCGTACAAGATCTTCATCTCGGCGCTGCTCGACATCACCGACAACATGGTCGCCGGCGAGGTCGTGCCCCCGCAGGGCGTGGTCCGCCACGACGAGGACGACACCTACCTCGTCGTCGCCGCAGACAAGGGCACCGCCACCTTCTCCGACATCGCCAACGGGGTCGCCGAGGACTACGGCTTCTGGCTGGGCGACGCCTTCGCCTCCGGCGGCAGCGCCGGCTACGACCACAAGGGCATGGGCATCACCGCCCGCGGTGCCTGGGAGTCGGTCAAGCGGCACTTCCGCGAGCTGGGCCACGACACCCAGACCGAGGACTTCACGGTCGTCGGCGTCGGCGACATGTCCGGTGACGTCTTCGGCAACGGCATGCTGCTCTCCGAGCACATCCGCCTCGTCGCCGCCTTCGACCACCGGCACATCTTCATCGACCCGAACCCGGACGCGGCCACCTCCTACGCCGAGCGCCGGCGCCTGTTCGACCTGCCGCGCTCCTCCTGGGCGGACTACGACACCGCGCTGCTGTCGGCGGGCGGCGGAGTCCACCCGCGCAGCGCCAAGGCCATTCCGCTGAACGCGCAGGTCCGCGAGGCCCTGGGCATCGAGGCGGGCGTCACCAAGATGACCCCGGCCGACCTGATGAAGGCCATCCTGCAGGCCCCCGTGGACCTGCTGTGGAACGGCGGCATCGGCACGTACGTCAAGGCGACCGCCGAGACCCACGCCGACGTCGGCGACAAGGCCAACGACGCCATCCGAGTCAACGGCTCCGACGTCCGCGCCCAGGTCATCGGCGAGGGCGGCAACCTGGGCCTGACCCAGCTCGGCCGCATCGAGTTCGCCCGCGCCGGCGCCGGCGGCGAGGGCGGCAAGGTCAACACCGACGCCATCGACAACAGCGCGGGCGTGGACACCTCCGACCACGAGGTGAACATCAAGATCCTGCTCAACGCGGTCGTCGCGGACGGGGACATGACCGTCAAGCAGCGCAACAAGCTGCTCGCCGAGATGACCGACGAGGTGGGTCACCTCGTCCTGCGCAACAACTACGCGCAGAACACCGCGCTCGCCAACGGCGCCGCCCAGGCGCCCAGCCTGCTCCACGCCCAGCAGCGCTTCATGCGCCGTCTGGAGCGCGCCGGGCGGCTCGACCGGGGGCTGGAGTTCCTGCCCACCGACCGGCAGATCCGCGAGCTGCTGAGCAACGGCAGGGGGCTGACCCAGCCGGAGCTGGCCGTCCTGTTCGCCTACACCAAGATCACGGTGGCGGACGAGCTCATCGGCACCGAGCTGCCGGACGACCCGTACCTGCGCCGCCTGCTGCACGCGTACTTCCCCGGCGCCCTGCTCTCCAGGTTCCAGGAGCAGATCGACGCCCACGCGCTGCGCCGGGAGATCATCACCACCCTGCTGGTCAACGACACCGTCAACACCGGCGGTTCGACCTTCCTGCACCGTCTGAAGGAAGAGACCGGCGCCTCCACGGAGGAGATCGTCCGGGCGCAGCTGTCGGCCCGCGAGATCTTCGGCATGGCCGAGGTGTGGGACGCGGTCGAGGCCCTCGACAACAAGGTCGCCGCCGACGTCCAGACCCGGGTGCGCCTGCACTCGCGGCGCCTGGTCGAGCGCGGTACGCGCTGGCTGCTCAACAACCGGCCGCAGCCCCTCCAGATCACCGAGACCATCGAGCTGTTCGCGGCCCGGGTCGAGCAGGTGTGGTCGGAGCTGCCGAAGCTGGTGCGCGGCGCCGACCTGGAGTGGTACGGGTCGATCCTGGACGAGCTGACCGGCGAGGGCGTGCCGGAGGAGCTCGCGGCGAAGGTGGCCGGCTTCTCGTCCGCCTTCCCGACGCTGGACATCGTCGCGATCGCCGACCGGACCGGCGTGGACCCCCTCGCCGTCGCCGAGGTGTACTACGACCTCGCCGACCGCCTGGACATCACGCAGCTGATGGACCGGATCATCGAGCTCCCGCGGTCCGACCGCTGGCAGTCGATGGCCCGTGCCTCCATCCGCGAGGACCTGTTCGCGGCGCACGCCGCGCTGACCGCCGACGTGCTGGCGGCCGGCAACGGCACGTCGACCCCCGAGGAGCGCTTCAAGCTCTGGGAGGAGAAGAACGCGGCGATCATCGGCCGGGCCCGGACGACCCTGGACGAGATCCGGGGCTCGGACGACTTCGACCTGGCGAACCTGTCCGTGGCGATGCGCACCATGCGCTCGCTGCTGCGCGCGCACAGCTGAGTGACGCCCCCTCAGGGGGGTGGGTGAACGGGCGGCCCGGGACCATCGGTCCCGGGCCGCCCGTCCTCATGTCAGTGCCTCCTCCTACGCTGTGGTGGACCACGGAGACACAGGGGGAACGGGCAGGACGTCAGCGCCGGGGACTGGCTCGACGCCTACTGCCTCGCCGTGCTCACCGACGGCACCCGGCGGGACGGCGAGGCCTTCCACTTCGCCCGGGACGCCTTCCGGGAGGCGGGGGCGGGCCGTCCCGCGACGGAGCTCGCCGCCGGCTTCGCGGCCTACGTGGCCGGTGACCTCGGCGACGAAGACCAGGACCGCCCGCCGTCCCCGGAGGCGACGCCGGCCGCGCTCGACGCGGGCCTCGCCCGGATCGCCGCCCACGCCGCGCAGAGCGGCCGGCCGCTGTCCGAGCACCCGGACACCCTCGCCCTGGGCGTGCTGCGCGCGCTGGCCGCGGGCGATGAGGAGGCGTACGGGGACGGGCTCGTACGGCTGCTGCGCCGGCACGCCGAGACCTGCGGTCCCACGGACGGGCCCCGGAGCCTGCTGCCGCTGGTGCCGGTCGCCCTGGCCGCGCTCGCCCACCGCGACCACGGCTGGCGGCCGCCCGTCGAGACCGACTACCTGCCGTACGCGCTGGTCACCGGCAAGCCGGGCGCCTCATCGGGAGCCGGGGGGCGGCCGGGTGGCTCAGGCGCCCGAGGTGAAGGCCTCGTAGGCGTCGCAGACCTCCTTGGAGGGGCCGTCCATGCGCAGGACGCCCGATTCCAGCCAGATCGCGCGGTCGCAGGTCTCGCGGACCGTTGCGATGCCGTGGCTGACGAGGAAGACGGTGCCCGCGCTGGCGCGCAGTTCCTCGATGCGGGCCTGGCTGCGGCGCTGGAAGGCGGCGTCGCCGGTGGCCAGGGCCTCGTCGATCATCAGGACGTCGTGGTCCTTGGCGGCGGCGATGGAGAACCGCAGCCGGGCGCCCATGCCGGAGGAGTAGGTGCGCATGGGCAGGGAGATGAAGTCGCCCTTCTCGTTGATGCCGGAGAAGTCGACGATGTCCTGGTAGCGCTCGCGGATCTGCCGGCGGGTCATGCCCATCGCGAGTCCGCCGAGGACCACGTTGCGTTCGCCGGTGAGGTCGTTCATCAGGGCCGCGTTCACGCCCAGCAGCGAGGGCTGGCCGTGCGAGTAGACCGCCCCGGAGGCCACGGGCTGGAGTCCGGCGATGGCCTTGAGCAGGGTGGACTTGCCGGAGCCGTTGGAGCCGATGAGGCCGATCGCCTCGCCCTTGTAGGCGGTGAAGCTGACGCCCTTGACGGCGTGCACCTCACGGATGCCGGGCGCCGGCCCGCGGGAGAAGATCCGGCTGAGGGCGGCGGTGGCGCCGCCCTTGCGGGTGCCGGCGCCGTGCACCTTGTAGATGACGTGGACCTCGTCGGCGATCACGGTCGGGACGCGGGTGTCGGCCGTCGTGCGGTCGATGGGCGTCGTGCTGCGGGTCAGGGTGTCAGCCACGGCCGTACTCCTCCTCTGCCTTCCAGAAGTAGACGAACCCGCCGACGCCGGCGAGCAGGGCCCAGCCGATGGCGATCGGCCAGACGTGGTGGGGCAGCGAGGCGGCCTTGAAGCTGTCGATCAGCGCGAAGCGCATGAGGTCGATGTAGACGGCCGCCGGGTTGGTCTTGAGCAGCAGGGTGATCCAGTGCGGCAGGTGGTCCGTCTTCAGGACGGAGTCGATGGACCACATCACGCCGGAGGAGTACATCCAGGTGCGCAGGACGAACGGCATCAGCTGGCTGACGTCCGGGTTCTTGCTGCCGATGCGGGCCATGACCAGGGCGCAGCCCGCGCAGAAGACGGCCATCAGGAAGAGCGCCGGGAGGGCGATCAGCCAGGCCGGGCCGGGGGTCTGGCCGAAGGCCAGGAGCAGGACGACCAGGGCGCCCATGGTGACGAGCAGCTGCTGGAAGAGCTGTACGACGGAGGAGATGGGCAGGCTGGCGCGGGGGAAGTGCAGGGCGCGGACCAGGCCGAGGTTGCCGTGGACGGCGCGGGTGCCGGCGTTGATGGAGCTGCCGATGAAGTCCCAGACGAAGACGCCGGTGATCAGGAACGGCAGGTAGTCCGGGACGCCGTGGCTGGCCTTCATGACGATGCCGAAGATGAAGTAGTAGACGGCCGCGTTGAGCAGCGGGGTCATCAGGTGCCAGACCTGGCCGAGCTTGGCCGTGCTGTACGTGGCCTGCATGCGGGCACTGGCGTACGCCGTCACGAAGTGGCGGCGGCCCCAGAGCTCGGCCAGGTAGCGGGGCAGGGAGGGGCGGGCGCCGCTGACGGTCAGGCCGTGGGCTGCCGCCAGCTCTGCGGGGCTCTGCGGTGCGGTAACGGTGGTCACGGTCACGGGGAGTCGCTTTCGACGGGGGCGGGCGTCGCTGGCGGGGTGCCTCCGAGGGGAGACTGGGGACGGGACGGGTCCGTATCGTCGCTACGTGGAGCGTAGGGCCCTCGACGTCGGAACGCAACCGTATCGTCGTGACGTGCGCGCAGCTATGCTCTGTGCATGACCACCGAGCCCGCCCCCGCCCCCGCCCGCCGCGCCCCCGCCGGGGCCGCCGTCCTGCGCGAGGACGTGACCGAGGCGATCCGGGCCGCGGTCGTCGAGGAACTCGCGGCGGTCGGCTTCGCCCGGATGTCCATCGAGGGCATCGCCCGGCGCGCCGGGGTCGGCAAGACCGCCGTGTACCGGCGCTGGAAGTCCAAGCTGCACCTGGTGCTGGACCTGGTGGGCGCCTTCGCCGCCGACGGGCTGCCGGTGCCCGCGACCGGGTCCCTGTACGGGGACCTGCGGGCCCTGCTGGAGGTCATGTCCCACGTGCTGCGCCACCCCGTGGCCTCGGCGGTCATCCCCGACCTGCTCGTGGAGGCCGCCCGGAACCCGGAGATCGCCGACGCGGTGCGCGGGGCCCTCCTCGACGGCCAGCGCAGGCTCGCCGAGGGGATCGTCGCCGAGGCCGTCGAGCGCGGCGAGCTGCCCGGGACGGCCTGCCCGGAGCGGGCACTGGACCTGGCGATCGGGCCGCTGTACTGGCGGCAGGTGGTCGTGCGCGACGCCGTGCCGGCCGGCTATCTCGACGACCTGGCGCGCGCGGTCGTGGCGGGGCTGCGGGCCGGCTAGCCGGCGGCCGGCCGGCCGCCTCAGAACGCGTAGCGGTGCGCCGGCGTCGGTTCCGGCGCCGGGGACGCGGCCGACGGGGCGGGGCGGCGGTCCTGCGGCGGCGTGATCGCCGGGAGGGGCGCCGACTGGCCAAGGAAGACCCGGCGGACCACCCGTTCCGCCGAGTGCCCGTCGTCGAAGGAGCAGAAGCGCGATCTGAACGCGGACCGCAGCTGGGCCGAGCGCGACCCCTGCCAGTGGCCGGTGGCGAAGATGTCCACGAGCTCGTCCTCGGTGCGCGCGATCGCGCCCGGCGGGCACGCCCGCAGGTCGAAATAGGTGCCGCGGGCGGCCTCGTACGCCTCCCAGTCGTCCGCGTGGATCACGATCGGCCGGTCCAGCGCCGCGTAGTCGAACATCAGGGACGAGTAGTCCGTGACCAGCGCGTCCGAGGCCAGACAGAGCTCCTCCACCGACGGGTGGGCGCAGACGTCGATCAGCCGCGGGTGCGGGTCCCACGCCCGGTCCGTGCCCGCGTACGTCAGGTGCGTGCGGGCGAGCAGCGTGAAGCGCGGGCCCAGGTCCCGCAGGACCCGCTCGAAGTCCAGGTGCTCGGGCCGGCTGCGGCGGTAGTCGCGGTGCGTCGGGGCGTAGAGGATCGCCGTGGAACCCGGCGGGACGCCCAGGCGCTCGCGCAGCTCCAGCACGTCGGACCGGGTGGCCCGGTGGAAGGCGTCGTTGCGCGGATAGCCGTATTCGAGGGTGGTGTACGAGGACGGCACCGCCCGCTCCCAGACCAGGGTGGAGTGCCGGTTGGAGGAGAGCAGGTAGTCCCACTGGTCGGCGCCGCGCAGCAGGCCGGCGAAGTCCGGGGTCGGCGTGGCCGCCGGACGGTCCTGGAGGTCGAGGCCGACCCGCTTGAGCGGGGTGCCGTGCTGGGTCTGCACCAGGATCTGCCCCGGGCGCTTGACCAGGGCGCGGTCGAAGTTGACGTTCGTGGTGAGGTACGTCGCGCGGGCCAGGGCCGTCCAGTACGCGGCCGAGCCCGGCCGCAGCGGGGTGGTCTCGGGCGGCAGCGTCGGGGTGTGCCGGGGGTCGCAGATCCACGCCGTGCGCATCCGCGGGGCCAGTTCCCGCAGCTTCGCCTCGATCGCCGCCGGGTTGCAGGCGTAGCCGCCGTGCCAGTACGCGGAGAACACCGCCAGTTCCGGGCGCAGCGGCAGCAGGCGCTGGATCCGGTAGTGCAGGCGCAGACAGGACTCGTGCAGCCCCCGCCCCAGCGCGGCCGCCGCACGGCCCGCCGCCAGGGACGCCGAGCGCAGCACGGACAGCAGCCGGTAGGCGCGCCGCAGCCCCAGCCGCATCAGGGTGTGCCGCAGCCGGTCCGTGCGGGACAGGGACAGGGACAGCGGCAGGGAGCCGGAGCCCGCGCCGGGGGCCCGGTGGCGGCGCAGCAGGGCCGAGGCCCGCGCGAAGAACTCGGGGCGGGCACCACGCGGGATGCGGCCCCGGTGGGCGTACAGGACGCAGAAGTGCTCGGCCATCCGCCGGTGCACGGCCGGCCGCCAGCGCTCCAGCTCCGGGCGGGTGGCGAGGTAGCCGAAGACCCGCTCGTACTGGTCGAAGACGTCGAGGTGGCGGCGGGTGGAGGTGGTCAGGATCGAGCCGGTGCGGCGCTGGCGGTAGTGGACGCAGACCCGGTCCAGGACGGCCACGGACTCGGCGGCCAGCAGCGCCGGATAGGTCCAGGGGGTGTCCTCGTAGAAGCCGGGCGGGAACGAGAGGCCCTCGCGCTCCACGTACTCGCGGCGGTACGCCTTGTTCCACACCACCATCAGCATGCCGAGGAGGGAGGGGCGGTCGGCGAGGCGGAAGCTGGCCGGGCCCTCCTCGCCCAGGCGGTGCGCGAGCCGGTTGCGGACCAGTTCGCCGGTCCAGAAGGAGCGGGCGTAGTCGTAGACCAGGACGTCGGGGGAGCCCGTGGCCTTGAGCCGGTCGGTGATGGCCTGGAGGGCGCCGGGGGCCAGGGTGTCGTCGCCGTCGAGGAAGACCACGTAGTCGCCGCCCGCGCGGGCCAGACCCGCGTTGCGGGCCGGGCCCAGGCCGAGGTTGTGCGCCAGGTGCACGGCGGTGACCCGGGGGTCGCGCGCCGCGTACTCGTCGATGATCGCGCCGCAGGCGTCCGGGGAGGCGTCGTCGACCGCGATCAGCTCCAGATCCGGGTACGACTGGGACAGCACCGAGTCCAGGCTCTCCTGGAGGTACGCCTGAACCTTGTACGCGGGCACGATGACGCTGAACCGGGGCACGGCACATCCAGGGGTCGGCGCGGGCATGTGGCCCAGGAACCGCGCGTGCGGCGTTCGGGTTACGCACGGTGTGGCAATCGGGTTACCCGGCGTCAATGCCGCACGTCAATGCCGTGATCACGGCGCTACTTGACGGCTCCGGCCATCACCCCCGTCACGAACTGCCGCTGGAACGCGAAGAAGACGACGAGCGGCACCACCATCGACAGGAAGGCCCCGGGGGCCAGGACGTCGATGTTGTTCCCGAACTGCCGCACCTGTTGCTGGAGCGCCACCGTGACGGGCGGGTGCGCCGAGTCGGCGAACACCAGCGCCACCAGCATGTCGTTCCACACCCACAGGAACTGGAAGATGCCGAGCGAGGCGATCGCCGGACCGCCCAGCGGGAGCACCACCTTGGTGAACAGCTGAAGTTCGCCCGCTCCGTCCAGGCGCGCCGCCTCCAGCAGCTCGCGCGGGATCTCCGCGAAGAAGTTGCGCAGCAGGAAAATCGCGAAGGGCAGGCCGAAGGCGGTGTGGAAGATGACCACCCCCGCCGTGGTCTCGAACAGGCCGATGGCCCCGAAGAGTTCGGACACCGGGATCAGCGCCACCTGTACGGGGACCACCAACAGCCCCACCACGACCAGGAAGAGCCAGTCCCGGCCCGGGAACTCCAGCCAGGCGAAGGCGTATCCGGCTAGCGAGCCCAGCACGAGCACGAGCAGGGTCGCCGGAACGGCGATCGCCACCGTGTTCAGCAGCGAGCCGGTGATGGTGTCGTTGGCCAGCAGCCGGGCGTAGTTCGTCGCCGTCAGCTTCGAGGGCGCGGTCAGCGCCTGCCACCAGCCTCCCGTGTTCAGGTCGGTGGGGGACAGGAACGAGGAGATCAGCAGCCCCAGGGTGGGCAGCAGCCAGAAGAGCGCGGCCAGGACGAGGAAGACGCGGACGGCGCCGGACGCGGCACGGGCCGCGATCCGGCCGACGACGGCGGGTGTGCTCATCGGGACCCCTCCTTCCGCAGCCTGCGGATGTTCAGCAGCATCACCGGCACCACCAGAACCAGCAGCAGCACCGCGATGGCACTGCCCAGCCCCTGGTCGGCGTCCGTCCCGAACGACGTCCGGTACAGCTGCAGCGCCAGCACGTTCGCGTCGTCCTGGACCGCGCCCGGAGCGATCACGAAGACCAGGTCGAAGATCTTCATGACGTTGATGACGAGGGTCACCAGGACCACCGCCAGCACCGGCGCGAGCAGCGGCACGGTGATCCGCCGGAACACCTGCCACTCACTCGCCCCGTCCACCCGCGCCGCCTCCAGCAGCTCCCGCGGTACGGCCGCCAGCCCGGCCCCGATCAGCACCATCGCGAACCCGGCCCACATCCACACGTACGCCCCGATCACCGCCGGGGTCACCAGCGCCGGCCCGAGCCACTCCACCCCCGCGTACGCCTCCCGGAAGTTGGACCCCGGCAGCCGCAGCAGCGCCCCGTCCGCCGCCGCCGGGAGGGCGAAGGTGCCGTCCGCGCGGGCCGTCGCCGAAGCCACCACCCGCCCGCCGCGCACCGCCTCCACGCGCATCCCGGAGAAGCCCCGCTCGGTCGGGTCGACCGCGTTCGTCCGGCCGCCCCCGCCCCGGGTGAAGTCCTGCCAGACGGTGCCGGTGACCTTCCCCGGCTCCGCGGGCGCCGCCGCGGCCGTACGGGTCCCCGCCGGCAGGGCCTCCGGCGCCACCCCGACCAGCGGCAGCAGCACCGGAACGCCCACCCGTACGGGCGCGCGCGTCACGAACGCGCCCCCGTCGGCGGGCTCCAGCGGGGAGTCCCGGCCCGGCCGGGCCTTGGGGAAGGCCGAGGACGGCGCGAAGGTGTCGTGCACCCCCACCCACACCGCGTTGGCCACGCCCCGGTGGGGGTCGTGGTCGTAGACGAGCCGGAAGATGATGCCCGCCGCCAGCATCGAGATCGCCATCGGCATGAAGACCAGCAGCTTGAACGCCGTCCCCCAGCGCACCCGTTCGGTCAGCACCGCGAAGACCAGGCCGAGCGCGGTGGCCGCCGCCGGCGCCAGCACCACCCACAGCGCCGTGTTGCGCAGCGCCGTGCGGATGGTCGGGTCGCTCAGGATCTCCCGGTAGTTGCCCGCGCCGACGAACACGTCACCGGAGCGGTCGAAGAGGCTGCGGTAGAGGGAGTACCCGATGGGCTGCACGACGAGCGCGCCCAGCAGCACCAGCGCCGGCAGGAGGAACGCCGCCGCGATCAGCCGCCGCCGACGGGCCGCGGACCGTCCGGGCGCAGTCCGGGCACCGGCCGGCCCCTTGCCGGTCGTGGCCGTCACCGGATCAGTTCCCGTAGGCCTTGGCCGCGTCCGCCTCCAGTTTCGCCTGGGCGCCCGCCACGTCCGACGGGTTCGCCAGGAAGTCCTGGAGCGCCTTCCACTCCCCGGCGCCCGGCGTCCCGCCGAACGCCGCCGGAGCCTGGTCCGACATGTCGAAGCGGAAGTCGTCGCCCGCCGCGACCAGCGCCTTCGCGATGTCCCGCTGGATCGGATTCGGGTAGGCACGCGGGTCCACGGCCTTGTTCGGGGAGACGAAACCGCCCTCGCGGGCCTGGATCTCCGCCGCGTCCGGCGAGGCCAGGAAGGTCAGCAGCGCCTGCGCGCCCTTCGACGGCTTCAGCGCCACCGCCACGTCACCGCCCGACACCACCGGCGCCTTCGCGCCCACCGCCGGGAACGGGAACACCTTGGCGCCCTCGCCCACCTTCTCCCCGGTCTGCGCGATGTTCACCGCCACGAAGTCGCCCTCGAAGACCATCGCCGCCGCGGGCCGGTCGCCCCCGGTGAAGGTCTGCGTCACCGACTTCGGGAACTCCGTCGCCAGCGCCCCGCTCGTACCGCCCGCCAGGAAGTCCTTGCGGCCGAACAGCTCCCCGAGCGTGGTCAGCGCCTCCTTGACGCTGTCGTCCGTCCACTTCAGCTCGTGGCGGGCCAGCTTGTCGTACTTCTCCGGGCCGGCCTGCGACAGGTAGACGTTCTCGAACCAGTCCGTCAGGGTCCAGCCGTCCGCGCCCGCCACCGAGACCGCCGGGATGCCGGAGGCGGACAGCGTGTCCGCCGCCGCGATCAGCTCCTTCCAGGTCTTGGGGGGCGCGACGCCCGCCGCCTCGAAGGCCTTCGCGTTGTACCAGACCAGCGACTTGTTGGCCGCCTTGTAGTACACCCCGTACTGGGTGCCGTCGACCGCGCCCAGCTTCTTCCAGCCCGGCGAGTAGTTCGCGTCCAGCTGGGCCGCGGCCTCAGGGCCCACCGGCTGCGCCCACTTGTTCCGGACCGCCGACACCAGCGCCCCGACCTGCGGGAGCAGCGCCACGTCCGGCGGCTGACCGCCCGCGATCTTGGTGCCGAGGAAGGTGACGATGGGGTCCTGGGCCGGTACGAAGGTCACCTTCGCGCCCGTGCGCTTCTCGAACTCCTTGAGCACCTTGGTGAAGTTGGCCTGCTCCGGCCCCGTCCAGACCGCGGCGACCTCCAGCTTCTCGCCGGGCAGTTTCGGTAACTGCACCCGCGGCGCCGCCGTTGCGCCCGCACCGGGCTCCTCCGGCCCCGGCTGCGGACCGCCCCCGCACGCCGAGAGCGCGAGCGCCCCCGCGGCCGCCAGGGCCGCCCACCCGATCGCCGTCCGGCTCGTTCCGTGCTTGCGCATGGCTGTGCCCCCGATGCCCGTGTGTGTCCCGGACCACAAGGTCTACGCCGACCCGCGCGGCCCCGCAATACCGCGTGAGGGGGCCGTCGAGGGGCCGTCGGGGGGTCGCCGAGGGGTCGCCGCGGGGGAGGAGGGGGACGTCAGGGGGCGGGCGGGAACAGCACCGGCGTCGCCGACACCAGGTGGGAGGCCCGGTCGAGGGCACTCGCCAGCAGCGCCAGGTCCGTCGGGCCGTTGCCCAGCTCGCGCACCGGGCGGCGGGCCGGCGGATCACCCATCCGGTCCCACTCCACCGGTACCACCGTCGGCCGCAGCGTCGCCGTGCGCGGGATCCGGCCCGTGACCCGGCCCGCCTGGAACGGCACCGCACGCCCGTCCGCGTACCGCAGTACGCCGCGGCCCGGACCCGGCTGGTCCGGGGCGTCCAGCTCGACCCGCAGCGTGGAGCGCCGGGCCAGCTCGGTGTCGGCCGTACGGTCCGGGCGGGCGCTCGTCGCTATGAGGTGCACCCCGAGGCGGGTGCCCTCCCGGGCCACCGCCTCCAGCGCCCGCACCACCGAACCGGCGGCCGGGCGGCCCGTACTGCCCAGCGCGGGCGCGACCAGCGCGTCGAAGTCGTCCACCAGCACCACCAGCCGGGGCAGCGGACTCGGCCCCGCCGCCGGCTCGGTGCGCGGCGCGGAGGCCCGCAGCCGCAGGGTGCCGCTGCGCTGCGGATCGAGGTCATCGCGCAGCTCGCCCGGCGTGGGCTGGCGGGGCGCGACCATCCGGCCGCTCGCCTCCCGGCCCGCGTGCCACTGCGCGAACGCCGTCCCGTCCAGCAGCTCGTGGCGGCGCTTGAGCTCGGCGCCGAGGGCCTGCGCGAACTCCCGCATGCGCAGCGGGTCCGAGGCCACCAGGTGGGCCGACACGTGCGGGAGTTCCGTGCAGGGCGCGAGGCCGTCGCCGCGCTCCCCGCCCGCGCCGTCCAGCAGGACCAGGCCCAGGCGGTCGGGGCGGGCCGCCGCCGACAGGGAGGCCGCCAGCGAACGCAGCAGCTCCGTCCGGCCGCTGCCGGCGGGCCCCTCCACCAGCAGGTGCGGGCCGTCGTTGACCAGCTCGGCACCGACCGGCCCGCGCCGGCCCGCGCCGAGGACGATCTCCGCCCGGCCGCCGACGCCCTGGCCCTGGTCGGTGGCGGCCGCCCAGCGGGCCATCAGGGAGGCCGGGGTGGCCCGGGCCAGGCCGAGCTCGTCGAGGAGCCGTGCGGCCGCCGGGAGGCTCGCGGCGGCCGGACGGTACCCGGCGCCCTCCGCGGGCGCCGCGTCCGCGCGCAGCGGTGCCAGCGCCCGGGCGAACCGCTCCGCCCAGGCGGCGGAGACCCCGTCCGCGACCGCCGTCTGCCCGGTGCCGGTCGGCCGGCCGCCCGCGACCGGGAAGCTGCGCACCGCCGTGGCCACGTCGCCGCTCAGCAGGGCGGCCCGGCCGCAGTCCCGGAACGCCGGGGAGCTCGCGCAGGCCGCCTCGTACGTCGCGGCCACGGGGGAGGCGGGCGTCGCCGCCGGGGCCTGCGCGAGGACCAGGACGTGGATGCCCGCCGCCGGCCCGTGCGAGGCCAGCCGGCCCGTCACCTCGCGCAGGTGGCCCGCGCCCGGATCGCCGTCCACGACCACCAGCGTGCGGGGCCCCTCGTAGGCGTGCGCGGCCCGGCGCAGCGCCTCCGCGTCGGCGGCGGCCCAGTTGGTGCCGAGCGCGCTGTCGTCCAGCCGCCGGGTCAGCTCCCCGGTCCGCGCGGCCGCCTGGTCCCGGTCGTACGCGAGCAGCAGCCGGCAGTCCTGGCCGTGCGCCGGCCGTACGTGGGGCAGCCAGCCCAGCCAGCCCCAGTCGCGCCGCCGCTCCTGCACGGGGTACGCGCGGTCCGCCGCCAGCAGCACGATCTCCAGCCGCGCGGGCGCGTGCAGCCCGGCCAGCTGGGCGATCACGGACCGGGCGACGCCGGTCAGCCGGTCCCGCGGTCCCGCGATCCCGAGCGAGCCGCACTCGCGCAGCGAGACCCGGCTGCCCGCGCCGAGCCCCGCCTCCAGGAACCGGAGGTGTCCGGCCCCGCGCGACCACAGCCGCCGCGTCGGCCCGAGGGCGGCCAGAAGCAGCGCCGCCGGGTCGTCGGCGTCCGGTGCCGCGGCCCTGGCCGGCGCGTCCGGTTCCGCCTCCGCCGCCTGCTCGGGCTCCTCCCCGCGCACCCACCTGCGCGCCCAGGCCCCGAGTCCCCGGCGCTTGGCCGCGCCGGGCGTCCCGGGCTGTGCCCCGTCGCCGGGTGCCTGCGGCAGGGGGGCTGCGGAGTGCCGGTCCGGTTCCGGGGCGGTGCCGCCGCCGGGGGCGGCCGGTGACACCGGGCGGCCCGGGGCGGGGTGCGCCGCGCCGGGCGTGCCGGGCCGGGGGGTGCCGGGGCGCAGCCCCAGGGCGGGGTCGGGGCCGGGGCCGCCGTGCGCGGAGGGGGCGTCCGTACCGGGCTCCGTACCGTCGGCGCCCGTACCCGCCGGGCCGCCGGAGGGGCCCGCGCCGGGGAGGGAGAGGTGGCCCTCCAGGTCCGGGACCACCGCCAGGGGGCGGGCGTTCCCGGAGCCGGGGGACAGCCGCAGCGTGGACTCGCCGACGCGCAGCAGCGCGCCCGGCGGCAGCGGTACCGTCCCCGCGCCCACGGGGGCGCCGTCGAGGGTGGTGCCGTTCGTCGAGCCGAGGTCGGCCACGGTCACCCGGCCGTCCGCCCGTACGGTCACCGCGCAGTGCAGCCGCGACACGTCCGGGTCGTCCAGCGGTACGTCCGCGTCCGCCGAGCGTCCGATCCGGACCGCCCCGGGGTGCAGCAGGTGCACCCCGCCCGCGTCGGGTCCGGCCACCACGTGCAGCTGCGGGGCCGCGTGTCCGTCGCCGGCCAGCGCGTCACCGTCGGGCGCGGGGGTGTGCAGCGTCAGCACCGCACCGTCGACCAGCGGCGGTTCCCCGAGGACGGCCCGCTGGAGGTCGAGCCGGCGCGCTCCGGCGTACAGCACCACCGTGCCGCCGGTGTCGGGCCCGCCCACGGTCGCCGCGAGCCCGGAGGCGACCGCGGCCAGCGCGGTCCCGGCGGGCGCGGTGACGAGGACGTCACAGCCGGCCGCCGCGGCGGCGGCCTGGTGGCCGCTGCGCGGCCCAAGGACGGTCAACCGGATCTGCATCGCCGTCAGCGGTCCCTTCTGCGCGGAGCGCAGTGCGCGGTGCGTGCGTCCGGCAGGGGAACGGCGGGGCATGCCTGCCCGCTCACCCCCCGCCCGGCACGGACGCGTCGTCCGGTCAGGTCTGCCGGAAGGCAGGGCTCCCGTCCCGGCCGTTCCGTACGGGTGCATCCTCGCACCTGTCGCGTTCGACACGCCCGACACCCGCCCACAATTGATCTTGATCGGTCACGGGTCGGTCGGCCCGCCGTACGAATACGGACAGGGAGCTGCTCAAAATCGCCTCCGGCATACCCCGCATACCTCACCCTTCGTACATATGTGCGGCAACCAACCTCCGCCGGCCCGCGTCTTCCCCGGGGACACCCCCTAGAGTTGGGCCGGAAACCCACACAGCGGAATCAGCCGGAACACCCCGGGAAAGACCCGACCACACGACAGCAGGGGAGCGCGAGACGTGCGGCCAGTCGGCAGCAAGTACCTGCTCGAAGAGCCGCTCGGACGCGGCGCGACGGGCACCGTCTGGCGAGCCCGCCAGCGGGAGACCGCCGGCGCGGAAGCGGCCGTGGCCGGGCAGCCCGGCGAGACCGTGGCCATCAAGGTCCTCAAGGAGGAGCTGGCCCAGGACGCGGACATCGTCATGCGCTTCCTGCGCGAGCGTTCCGTCCTGCTGCGCCTGACCCACCCCAACATCGTCCGCACCCGCGACCTCGTCGTCGAGGGGGACCTGCTGGCCCTGGTCATGGACCTGATCGACGGCCCGGACCTGCACAAGTACATCCGCGACAACGGCCCCTTCAGCCCGGTCGCCGCCTGCCTGCTGACCGCGCAGATCGCCGACGCGCTCGCCGCCAGCCACGCCGACGGCGTCGTCCACCGCGACCTGAAGCCCGCCAACGTGCTGCTCGACGAGCGCGGTGGCCAGATGAAGCCGATGCTCACCGACTTCGGCATCGCGCGCCTGGCCGACTCCCCGGGCCTGACCCGCACCCACGAGTTCGTCGGCACCCCCGCCTACGTGGCGCCCGAGTCCGCCGAGGGCCGCCCGCAGACCTCCGCCGTCGACATCTACGGCGCCGGCATCCTCCTCTACGAGCTGGTCACCGGCCGCCCGCCCTTCGCCGGCGGCACCGCGCTCGAAGTGCTCCACCGCCACCTCAGTGAGGAGCCCCAGCGGCCCCCGAGCGTGCCTGAGCCGCTGTGGATCGTCATCGAGCGCTGCCTGCGCAAGGAGCCCGACGAGCGTCCCAGCGCCGAGAACCTGGCCCGCGGCCTGCGCGTGGTCGCCTCCGGCATCCGCGTGCACTCCTCACCCGACGAGGTCGAGGCCGCGCTCGGCGTCGGCGCCCTGCTCGTGCCCGACCCCTCGCCCGCGCCCGTCCCCACCGTGCCCGGGGCCGCCGACCCGACGCAGGCGCTGCCCGCCGGGGCCGGCGCCGCGCAGCCGGGCGCGTACGACCCGAACGCCATGACCAGCGTGCTGCCCCCCCCCCGCGGCCCCCCCCCCCCCCCCCCCCCCCCCCCCCCCCCCCCCCCCCCCCCCCGCCCCCCGCCCCCCGTCCCCCCCACCCCG
>NZ_JBGWAB010000129.1:0-21769 GCF_041862025.1 Streptomyces sp. AB3(2024) | reverse complement strand
TGGGGCGCCCCCCGCGGGGGATTGGCGCCGCGGGCCCCCGGGGCCCTTTCGCGTACGGCGCCGTACGCGCGCTCTACGGCTCGCGGGAGCGGCGTACGGAGAAGGCCACGAAGCCGGCTCCGAGGCCGAGGCAGAGCGTGCCGCCGACCACGTACGGGGTGGTGTCTACGCTGCCGGTGTCGGCAAGCGAGAGGGTGGCGACGGAGGCCGTCTCCGCCTCGCTGACAGTGGCGATGGTGCCGGTGCCGGTGCCGGTGCCGGTGCCGGTGCCGACGCCCGTGTCCGTGCCCGTATCGGTGCCGGTACGGGTGACCGTGCCGGTGTCGGCGGCGGTGACGGTGCCCGTGTTGGCGGCGACGGGTGCGCCGGAGGAGCCCGCCGGGTGTCCGGGAGCCGTGGCGTTCGCCGAGGGGACGAACCAGAGGGCGGCGAGGAGGGTGGTCGCTCCGAGAGCGGTGAGCAGCGGTCGAGGTGCGGACACGGTGCGATCCCCCTTGCGGAAGCAGCGAATTGGCCGTGTGGGCAGATGCTAGTGAAAGGGGCGGGTCGTGGGAAAGTCGAGGCTGTCGCGGGCTTACTCTCCGTCGTATGAACCCTTCTGAGACATCACGATATGTACGGCTTCGGGTGGATTTGGTCCTCGAAGTATCCGACTCGGACGCCCTGATCGGCGCCGCCCTCACCCACATCAAGGCCGACGAGTTCATGCCGGACGAGGAGCGCGGCCACGCCGAGTCGGCCGTGCGCGAGGACGAATGCGAGGCGCTGGCCTACCTGGTGGACCCCACGGACCTGGTCGCGGAACTGGCGGGAGTCGAGCTGGCGCAGGCCTCTTGGAGCAGCGAACCGGTCGAATACGACCCCGAGTCGCTGGAGTGGGACCTGGACGAGGAAGATGGTGACTTCGAGGAAGAGGCCGACAACGCCTGACCGTGGGGTTGCACACATCCGAACGGAATGTGGAACCGTTCCACGTCATAACGCGTTGTCAGGACGAGCAGGGGGTTGATCCCCCCTGCCCGGCCCGATCCCGGGAATGCAGCCTCGGGGTTTCCGGCAACGATGGAGTGACGTGTGAGGACGTACAGCAAGCGGCGGAGAAGGTCCCTGGTGGCCGTGTCCGCCGTGCTCGGTGGCGTACTGATGCTTTCGGCCTGCAACGACGGGGGCAGCGAGAAGGCAAAGGGCGGCGCGGAAACGGGCAAGTCGCAGGCGGACGTGGACGCCGCGGCGGCCAAGGACACCTCCAAGGCCCGAATAGCCATCACGCCCAAGGACGGCGCGACCAACATCGGTCTGAACGACGCCACGAACGTCACCGTCAGCGACGGCAAGCTCACCAAGGTCGAGCTCAAGTCCACGGAGGGCGGTGCCGTCGCGGGCAAGATCTCCGCCGACGGCAAGAGCTGGAAGCCGGACGGCGCGCTGAAGCGCTCGACGAAGTACACCCTCGCGGCGACCGCGAAGGACGAGGCCGGGCGCGAGGCGCACGAGAACACCTCCTTCACGACGGTCTCCCCGGAGAACAGCTTCGTCGGCTCGTTCATCCCGGACGAGGGCGAGACGGTCGGCGTGGGCATGCCGGTGTCGATCACCTTCAACAAGCCGATCAAGGACATGAAGGCCGTGCAGGCGGCCATCACGGTCTCCTCCACCAGCGGCCAGGAAGTCGTCGGCCACTGGTTCGGCAACCAGCGTCTGGACTTCCGCCCGGAGCAGTACTGGCAGGCGAACTCCACCGTCACGCTGAAGCTGGCGCTGGAAGGCGTCCAGGGCGCTCCCGGCATCCAGGGCGTCCAGAACAAGACCGTCACCTTCAAGATCGGCCGGAGCCAGGTCTCCACGGTCGACACCAAGACCAAGAAGATGACGGTCACCCGGGACGGGCAGGTCCTCAAGACCATCCCGATCTCGGCGGGCTCCCCGGACAACCCGACCTACAACGGTCAGATGGTGATCTCCGAGAAGTTCAAGGAGACCCGGATGGACGGCTCCACTGTCGGCTTCAAGAACAGTGAGGGCAAGGGCGAGTACGACATCAAGGACGTCCCGCACGCGATGCGGCTGTCCACGTCGGGCACCTTCATCCACGGCAACTACTGGGGATCGGACTCGATCTTCGGCAGCGTGAACACCAGCCACGGCTGTGTCGGTCTGAACGACACCAAGGGCGCCAACGACCCCGACACCGCGGGTTCCTGGTTCTTCGACAACTCGCTCATCGGTGACGTGGTCACCGTGACCAACTCCCCGGACAAGACCATCAAGCCCGACAACGGCCTCAACGGCTGGAACATGAGCTGGGCGGAGTGGAAGGCCGGCCCCTCGGCCTGAGCCGAACCGACCTGACCTGACGACGCGAGACGGACGGCGGGGAGCCCCCACACGGGCTCCCCGCCGTCCGTCTTTTCTTCTCATGGGACTCTTACCCGGGACTTATCCGGCCATCAGGGGTGCCGCCTACTTTCGGCCGCATGTTCTTCACCTACCTCCGGCGCGAGTTGCGCCGCCGCCGGAAGGCCGCGCTCGTCGTCGCCTCCGGGCTCGCCCTCGGCATCGCCCTCGTCATCGTGGTCACCTCCGTCTCGGCGGGCATGAACGCCGCCCAGGACAAGGTCCTCCAGTCGCTCTACGGCCTCGGCACGGACATGACCGTCACCAAGGCCCAGACCCCGCCGGGCGAGAACGGGCAACCCTCCAGGCCCCGCTTCCAGTTCGACGCCAAGGGCGAGGGCGACGCGAACGCCGACGCCGAGCAGAGCCACGACATCGTGATGCCGCAGGGCTTCCAGACCCTCGACGCGACCACGGTCGGCAAGGTGTCCGGCCAGGACGGGGTCGCGCAGGCGGTGGGCGGCCTCAGCCTCCAGGTGATGAAGGTCAACGGCCAGTTCAAGCGCGGTGAGTTCCGGGGAGGCCAGGGAGGCAAGGGCACCGGCGGCGGCCGGGGCGGCTCGGGCGGCTCGGGCGGTCAGGGCGGCGCGGGCGGCGGCCAGGGCGGGACGGTCGAGGGCGGCGGCGCCAACTTCGACGTCAACTCCTTCTCCGTCTACGGCGCGGACGTGGCGCACCCCGCGCTCGGCCCGCTCACCACCTCCAAGATCACCTCGGGTCGCACCTTCCAGGCGGGCGAGACCGACACCGCCGTGGCCGTCGTGGACAGCGCGTACGCCTCCCGGAACAAGCTCGCCGTGGACTCCACGCTGACCATCAAGAACACCCCGTTCAAGGTCATCGGCATCGCCACCGCCGACAGCGGTGACGCCACCGCCAACGTCTACGTCCCGCTCAAGCAGGCCCAGACCCTGGCCGGGGCCGCCGACAAGATCACCACGGTCTACGTCCAGGCGAAGGACTCCCAGGCCATCGGCTCCGTCAAGCAGGCCATCCAGAAGAACGTCCCCGACACCACCGTCACCACCTCCGCCGACCTCGCGGACACCGTCTCCGGCTCCCTCTCCACGGCCTCCTCGCTGGCCTCCACCGTCGGCAAGTGGCTCTCCTACGCCGTCCTCGCCGCGGCCTTCCTCGTCGCCGGCCTGCTCACCTCCTCCGCCGTCTCCCGCCGCGTCAGGGAGTTCGGCACCCTCAAGGCGCTCGGCTGGAAGAGCAGCCGCGTCACCCGCCAGGTCGCCGGAGAAGCCCTGGTCAACGGCCTGATCGGTGGAGTGCTCGGGATCGGCGTCGGACTCGCCGCCGCCTACGCGATCACCGCGATCAGCCCCAGCCTCACCGCACAGCTCGCGGGCGGAGGCGGCGGCCGCGGGGCGGGCGGCCCCGGCGGCGGGGGCCGGATGTTCGGCGCCGCCCGCCACACGGCCGGCAAGGCCGTGGACGTGGCGCTCACCGCTCCCGTCTCGCTCGCCACCATCGGCCTGGCCGTCGCCCTCGCGGTGGCCGGAGGCCTCGTCGCGGGCGGCTTCGGCGGCTGGCGCGCCTCCCGGCTGCGGCCCGCGGACGCCCTGCGCCGCGTCGAGTAGCCCGCACGGCGGCCCGCGCCGGCGACCGACGCCGGCGCGCCCGTCCCCGTCCGCGCCCGCCCCGCCCCCTGCCGGGTCCGCGCCCGTCCGTACGGGCCACGCGCGTGGCCGCGTACCTCCACAGCAACCGAGGGAAACCAGATGTACCAGCTCACCGGAGTCACCAAGCGCTACCGGCGCGGCAAGGAAACCATCGACGCGCTCGCCGACGTCGACCTGACCATCGAGGACGGCGGCCGGCTCGTCATCCAGGGCCCCACCGGCGGCGGCAAGTCCACCCTGCTCCAGATGCTCGGCGCGCTCGACCGGCCCACGACGGGCCAGGTCGTCCTCGACGGACTCGACCTGGCCGCCGTCTCCGAGGCCCGCCTGACCCGGGTCCGAGCCGAGAACATCGGCTTCGTCTTCCAGTCCTTCAACCTCATCCCGACGCTCACCGCCCAGGAGAACGTCGAGACGGCCCTCGTCCCCCTCGGCCTCAAGGCCGGCGAGCGGCGCGCACGGGCCGCCGAGGCACTGGAGTCGGTGGGGCTGGGCGAACGGATGGGCCACCTGCCCAGCGAGATGTCCGGCGGCCAGCAGCAGCGCGTCGCCATCGCGCGGGCCCTCGTCAAGAAGCCCAAGGTGCTCCTCGCCGACGAGCCCACCGGCAACCTCGACGAATCCATGCGCGACGAGATCATGGACCTGCTGGAAGGGCTCTGGAAGGAGCACGGGCTGACCTTCGTGATGGTCACCCACGACAGCGCCCTCGCCCGCCGGGCGCCCCGCCTGGCGACCATCCGGCAGGGCCGGGTGACCATCACCGAAAACCCCTGAACGGACCGGCGGGGCACGGCTTAGGGTCCGGCTATGACGAAGATCCACACGCTGTCCGTGCCCCCGACCGACGCCGAGGTGGACGCCTGGTGGGCGGTCCAGGTCGCCGCCCACGCCGCCGACGCCACGGACCTGCCCGGCCTGCCCCCGCCCGCCCGGGTGGAGGCCGCCGGGCGGCTGCGCGTCCCGCCCGTCCGCGGCCGGCTGTGCCACTGGGTCACCGAGGAGGGCGACGGGCACGCGTCCCTGCTGCTCTTCACCGACCCGGGCAACACGCACACCGCGTTCCTGGAGGAGCTGACCGTACGGCCCGACGCGCGCCGGCGGGGGGCGGGCACGGCCCTGTGGCAGCGGATCCGCGAGGAACTGCGGGAGCAGGGCCGCACCTCCGTCGCCACCGTCGCCGACACCGGCGGCCCCGGCCAGGCCTTCGCCGAGTCCCTCGGCTTCGAGAACGTGCTGCCGATCGGCTGGTACGTCCAGGAGCTTCCGCAGAGCGCCCCCGAAGTCCCGGCCACCCCCGGCTACGAGCTCCTGACCTGGCCCGGCCTGGTCCCCGACGCCTGGGCCCCGGCCACCGCCGTCGCCCACGCGGCGATGGAGGACGCCCCGAGCGGGGACAGCGACGAGCAGTTCCAGACCTGGACGCCCGAGCGGGTGCACGCCGCGCAGCAGCTGGTCCTGGACCGGGGCGGGGACATCACCGTCGTCGCGGCCGTCACCCCGGCCGGGGAGGTCGCCGCGTACACCGTGCTCGTCCTGCGGGACCCGCACGGCCCACGCGCCCTCCAGTACGACACCGTCGTCGTCCCCGCGCACCGGGGACACGGCCTGGGACGGGCGGTCAAGCTGCGGATGCTCGCCGAGGCCGCCGCCCGCCACCCGGGGCTGCGCCGCATCGGCACCACCGTGGCCGACGAGAACACCCCGATGCTCGCCGTGAACGAAGCCCTCGGCTACCGGCACGAGCGCGGCGCGGGGCTCTTCCAGCTCAAGCTCTGACGCGCGGGGCGGGTACGGCCGGCCCGGCCCCGCCCCTCAGCCCTGCTGCTCGGCGGCCGCCGGCGTGGCCGCCGACGCGGCGGTGCTCGGCGCCGGCGCCGTCCAGGACGACAGCATCCGCAACGCGTCCGCCGAGGGCGAGCCAGGCTCGGCGTGGTACGTCACCAGGAACTGTGCCGGGTCGTCGGGCAGCGTCAGCGTCTCGAACGACAGCGACAGCTCACCCACCAGCGGGTGCCGCAGCCGCTTCACCCCGTGCGTCTTGTTGTCCGCCACCGTGTGCGCCGCCCACAGCCGCCGGAACTCCTCGTTCTTCACCGACAGTTCCCCCACCAGCGCGGAGAGCTGCTCGTCGTCCGGGAACTGGCCGGCGTACATGCGCAGATTGCTGACCACCTCGCACGCCCTGCACTCCCAGTCCGCGTACAGCTCCGCCGTGGCCGGATCCAGGAACACCAGCCGCACCAGGTTCCGCTCGGCCGGCGGCAGCGCCCCGAAGTCCCCGAAGACGGCCGCGGCGAGCGGGTTCCAGCCGATGACGTCCTGCCGCCGCCCCACCAGGTACGCCGGCACCCCCTCCATCGCCTCCAGCAGCGAACGCAGCCCCGGCCGGACCTGCTGCGGGCGCCGGGACCGGCTGCGCCGGTTGCGGGTGCGCGGGCTCGCCAGGTGGTTCAGGTGCGCCGACTCCGCGCCGTCCAGGCGCAGCGCCCGCGCGATGGCGTCCAGCACCTCGGCGGACACGTTCTGGCCGTGCCCCTGCTCCAGGCGCGTGTAGTACGCCACCGACACCCCGGCCAGCTGGGCCAGCTCCTCACGGCGCAGCCCGGGCACCCGGCGGTGGCGCCCGTAGTCGGGCAGACCCACGTCCTCGGGGCGCAGACGGGCCCGGCGGGTCCGCAGGAACTCTCCCAGTTCGGCACGCTGATCAAGCTGGTCCATACCGAAAGTATCCCCGCCGCAGGGTCCGGACGCGGGGCCGAGCCTGACCCCGCCAGGGGTAGGTTCGCCAGTCATAGGTTCGGCAGGGGGCTGGGTCTCCCGCCCGCGACACGGCATCGTTGCCCCCATCGAAGAACGGACGCCACGGCCGGCCCCGACCGGACCGGCCCGGCGTCCTCGTCCGAGGAGAGAACACCGCATGTCCGTCACCCAGGTCGCCGCCTACGCCGCCCCCGCCCCCAAGGCCCCGCTGGAGCGCACCACCGTGCCGCGCCGCCCGGTGGGCGAGCACGACGTCCTCATCGACATCAAGTACGCCGGCATCTGCCACTCCGACATCCACCAGGCCCGCGACGGCTGGGGCGAGGGCATCTTCCCGATGGTCCCGGGCCACGAGATAGCCGGCGTCGTCGCCGAGGTCGGCCCGGGCGTCACCAGGTTCGCGGTCGGGGACCGGGTGGGCGTCGGCTGCATCGTCGACAGCTGCCGCGCGTGCGAGCAGTGCCTCGCCGGCCAGGAGCAGTACTGCGCCGAGGGCATCATCGGCACGTACAACGCCATCGACAAGAACGGCGGGCCCACGTACGGCGGTTACTCCACCCACATCGTCGTCGACGAGAACTACACCGTCCGCATCCCCGACGGCCTCGCCCTCGACGTCGCCGCGCCGCTGCTCTGCGCCGGCATCACCCTCTACTCCCCGCTGCGCCACTGGCAGGCGGGCCCCGGCAAGAAGGTCGCCGTCGTCGGCCTCGGCGGCCTCGGCCACATGGGCGTGAAGATCGCGAACGCGCTCGGCGCGGAGGTCACCGTCCTGTCGCAGAGCCTGCGCAAGCAGGAGGACGGCCTGCGGCTGGGCGCCTCCCACTACTACGCGACCAGCGACGAGACCACCTTCGAGAAGCTCGCCGGCAGCTTCGACCTGATCCTCTCCACCGTCTCGGCGCCGCTCCCGCTGGACGCGTACCTGCGCCTGCTGAAGGTCGACGGCGCGTTCGTGAACGTCGGCGCCCCGGAGGAGCCGGTCGCGCTGAACCTGTTCTCCGTCATCGGCGGCCGCAAGACCCTCGCCGGATCGATGATCGGCGGCATCGCCGAGACCCAGGAGATGCTGGACTTCTGTGCCGAGCACGGGCTGGGCTCGGAGATCGAGGTGATCGCCGCCGAGCAGGTCAACGAGGCGTACGAGCGGGTGCTGGCCAGCGACGTCCGCTACCGATTCGTCATCGACACCGCGACGATCTGACGCACGGTCCGGAAGGCGACACCGGCCCCCGCCACGCGGCGGGGGCCGGTGTCACACGTTCTTCATGCCCCGTGCATGGCCCTCACGGCCCCCGGCTGCCGATGATCTGGTCACCGACCGTCCGAAGACCGGGAGTTCGAGATGCCCAGCCGCCGTCACTTCCTCGCCGGGTCCGCGGCCGCCGTCGGCCTCGCGGCCCTGCCCCAGCTCCCGGCAGCGGCAGCCGCCGCGGACACCGCGCAGCCGCTCCCGAACCTCGTGGTCGTCCTGGCCGACGACCTCGGCTACGGCGACCTCGGCGCGTACGGCCAGAAGCTGATCACCACCCCGCGCATCGACCGCCTCGCCGCCGAAGGCCTGCGCTTCACCGACGGAGTCGCGGCAGATGCCGTGTCCCACACACGTCGTGTCGCTTTACGTCGGGGTGACTGAGACGACCCCTTACGGCGTCGACCGTGCCCGATTCACCCGCCAGTCGCTGGCACGCCTGGTCCTCTACGATCATGCCGGGGACGTTGCGGATGGTGCCGTCGGCCTGGTCGCCACCGAGAACGACCCTGACACTGGTCCCAAGCGCATACCGCAGCTGCCCACGGCGGCGTACGACCCCTCCTGGGCCTGCGAGAAGCTCGACCGTTGGGCCTCCCTCCAGCGCATTGGGATCGACGCCGTGAGCTCCGGCTTGGTCATGGCCGCGCCGGAGGAAGAGTCAGCCGGGTCAGCCGCTCGTGAGCCGGGCCGGGTGGGAGGGGGCCGCTCACTCCGCCGGCGCCCCCGCGATGCCGATCGGGCAGGAGACGCCCGTGCCGCCGATGCCGCAGTAGCCCGCTGGGTTCCTGTCGAGGTACTGCTGGTGGTACGGCTCCGCAGGCCAGAAGGGGCGCTCCGATGCCGGGAGGACGGCCGTGGTGATCTCGCCGTAGCCCGAGGCGGTGAGGACCCGCTGGTAGGCGTCGCGGGAGGCCTCTGCCGTGGCCTGCTGGGCGGGGGAGTGGGTGTAGAGCGCCGAGCGGTACTGGGTGCCGACGTCGTTGCCCTGGCGGAAGCCCTGCGTGGGGTCGTGGGACTCCCAGAACAGCTTCAGGAGCGTCTCGTAGGAGACCAGCGCCGGGTCGAAGACCACCCGGACGACCTCGGTGTGGCCGGTCTGCCCCGAGCACACCTCCTCGTACTCCGGGTTCTCGGTGAAGCCGCCCTGGTAGCCGGCGAGGGTGGTCCACACCCCCGGGGTCTGCCAGAACTTGCGCTCCGCGCCCCAGAAACAGCCGAGGCCGAAGTCGGCGACCTCCAGGTGCGCCGGGTAGGGGCCGGCGAGCGGGTTGCCGAGGACGGTGTGGCGCTCGGGCAGGGAGAACTGCGCGTGGGCGCGGCCCTTCAGGGCCTCCTCGCGGGTGGGCAGCTCGGGCGTGCGGCGGTACGAGAACATGGGGATTCCCTCCTTGTACGTCCCTCAACGGTCCGGGGCCGGGAGGGATTCCCGGCCCCGGCCCCCGCACGGCCCCGTCAGTGGGGGAGCGTCGCCGGGGAGCCGCCGTTGGCCTCGTAGCCGGCCACCGCCATGGCCCGGACCACCGCGTACGAGGCCGCCGGGTCGGGGGAGGCCGACCACGGCAGGGCGCCCACGCAGCCGTCCACGTGCCGGACCTGCTCCATCGCCTCCGCCCACCGCTCCATGTTCACCAGGAACAGCAGCAGCAGGTGCCGTACGTGCGCCAGCATCGGGTCGTCGGGCCGCGCCGAGTGCACCGCGTACAGCGCGCCCTCCACCGCCCGCGTGACGACCGCGCTCTGCCAGAAGTTGCTCACCAGGACCACGTCGGGCAGGTGCTCGTACACGGCGAAGAGCGGGAGCGCCGCCAGGAGCGAACCCTGCGGCGCGCGGGCCGCCGCCGCGTGCGAGAAGGCGTCGGCCTTCTCCCGCGAACCGTGCCACTTCTCGCACCAGTAGTGCAGGGCCGCCAGGTGCGCGCCCATGTGCGCCGGGGCCACGTCCATCACCTTGGCCCACAGCGCGTCGAACTCGGCCTCCGAGTACCCCAGCGCCCGCGCGACCGCCAGCTCCGTGATGAAGGGGACCGGGTCGCCCGGGGCCAGCAGGGCCGCCTTGCGGCAGGCGTCGCGGGCCTCCTCCACGATGATCCGGTGGTCGTCGGAGCCCACCCCGCCCGAGTGCCGCCACGCCTGCTGCACCAGCAGCTCCGCGTGCACCTGCGCGCCGCCCGCGTCCTTCTCCCGCTCCAGCCGCCACCCCTTGAGCCAGACCGCGCCGGTCCCGGGCTGCCGTACGAGTTCCAGCGCGGCCGCCCCGCCGAAGGCCTGCACCCGCTGCCAGCGCAGTTCGCCGTCCTTCGGGGTGCCGGAGAGCAGCGCGGACGCGGCCTTCCAGCTGCCGGTGCGGTGGACGTTCTCCAGCGCGTCCATCAGGTCCCGGTCCGGCCCCGGCACCCGGATGTCCAGGTCCTCCTGGCGCGCGAAGCCGTAGTCCGCGGGGTCGGCGGCGTCGGGGCTGCCGGGCGCGACCAGCCTCGGGCCGCCCCCGCCGCGCCTGGCCCGTACGAACTGGAACGTCATGGCCGCAACCAGGGCGAGCCCCATCAGGACCCAGATCATCTGCATGCCCTCCAGCGAACCAGACGGGGCGGGGGAAACGCGAATGTCCCCGGCCCCGCCGCGGTCAGCGTCCCGTCGGCGCACGGTCAGGCCGGAAGAGGACCACGGCCCGGCCGGGGCATAGCATCTGCCCCATGAGCGACGACAGCCACGAGCACCAGAGCTTCGAGACCCGCGCGATCCACGCGGGCAACACGGCGGACCCGCGGACCGGCGCGGTCGTGCCCCCGATCTACCAGGTGTCCACGTACAAGCAGGACGGTGTGGGCGGACTGCGCGAAGGCTACGAGTACAGCCGCAGCGGCAACCCCACCCGTACGGCGCTGGAGGAGAACCTCGCGGCGCTGGAGGGCGGCCGGCGCGGCCTCGCCTTCGCGTCCGGGCTCGCCGCCGAGGACTGCCTGCTGCGCACGCTGCTCTCCCCGGGCGACCACGTGGTCATCCCCAACGACGCCTACGGCGGCACCTTCCGCCTCTTCGCGAAGGTCGTCTCCCGCTGGGGCGTGGAGTGGTCGGTGGCCGACACCTCCGACGCGGACTCCGTGCGGGCGGCCCTGACCCCCAAGACCAAGCTCATCTGGGTCGAGACCCCCTCGAACCCGCTGCTCGGCATCACCGACATCGCGATGATCGCCGGCATCGCGCGCTCGGCCGGCGCCAAGCTGGTCGTGGACAACACCTTCGCGTCCCCCTACCTCCAGCAGCCCCTGGCGCTCGGCGCCGACGTGGTCGTGCACTCGCTGACCAAGTACATGGGCGGCCACTCCGACGTCGTCGGCGGCGCGCTCGTCACCGCCGACGAGGCCCTCGGCGAGGAACTCGCCTACCACCAGAACGCGATGGGCGCGGTCGCCGGGCCCTTCGACTCCTGGGTCGTGCTGCGTGGCATCAAGACCCTCGCCGTGCGCATGGACCGGCACGCGGAGAACGCCGCGAAGATCGTCGAGGTGCTCAAGCGCCACCCGAAGGTCACCAAGGTCCTCTACCCGGGCCTGCCCGAGCACCCGGGCCACGAGATCGCCGCCAAGCAGATGCGCAACTTCGGCGGCATGGTCTCCTTCCAGGTCGCCGGCGGCGAGGAGGAGGCCGTCGCGGTCTGCGGCCGGACCAGGATCTTCACCCTGGCCGAGTCCCTCGGCGGCGTCGAGTCCCTCATCGAGCACCCGGGCCGGATGACCCACGCCTCGGTGGCCGGCTCGGCCCTGGAGGTCCCGGCGGACCTGATCCGCGTCTCCGTCGGCATCGAGAACGCCGACGACCTCATCGCGGACCTCACCCAGGCCCTGGGCTAGGCCTTACGGGGCCCCGGCCCCGCGGTACCGTCGTCCCCCGCCGCCCCCGGAGGCCTACCAGCCCTCCAGGGGCGGCGACACGTCGGCGGGCGGCGTGACCCAGGGGTGCGTGAGCGCCGCCCACACCGTGAAGGCCAGCGCCGCCGCGCAGAGCACCGCCCAGCCGAACCGGCGCAGCGCCCGGCGGCGGCGCAGCAGCCGCCGGCCGTGGGCCGCCGCGGCCGCCGCCAGACCGGCCGGGACCGCCGGGTGCGGCCCCTCCAGCAGCGCTCTGACCTGGGCTTCCTTACGGTCGTAGGGGCTCATGCGGCCTCCTGTGCGGGGGCCCGCATGGTGGCCACCGCCCGGTTGCAGACGGCCTCGACCCGCTCCGGCGTCAGCCCCAGCTGCGCGGCCGTGACCTCCTCGGCGACACCCTCGTAGACCCGCATCACCAGGACGAGCCGCTCCGGCGGGCTCAGCCGGGCGAGCACCCCGGTGCCCGGGGGCAGCCGCCGGGCGGTGCGGGCGTAGGCCGCGCAGAGTTCCTGGCGGGTGTGGTCGTACGGGTCGTCGCCGCGCAGCCGCTCCCAGCGCGCGTACGTACGGGCCAGCGCCCCGGCCAGGATCCGGCGTGCGGCGGGCGCTGCCGTGGACACGCCCGGGGGCGCCCCGGCCGGTGCCCCGCCGGACGCCCCGGCCGGTGCTCCCGAAAGGGGCTCGGCCGTCAGCAGGACCGCGACGTGCAGGAGCCGCCCCGCCGCGCCCGCGACGAAGGCCTCGAACTCCGGGTCGCGCCCCGAACGCCGGTCCACGGCACCCATGGTGGGGCCGGTGGCACCACCCCGGTCAAGGGGTCGGACGCCGCCGGATCGGGGAGTGCGCCGCGGGGGCGGCCCCGCCGGTGCGCGGGCGTCGGCTCAGGAGGCCGGGCCGCCCTCGGCCGCCGCGGCCATCAGCTCCGACAGCGACAGGTTGAAGCGGGTCAGCAGCGTCGTGAACGCCTCGCGCTCCTCCTCCGCCCACCCCTCGGTCACCCGCGCCATCAGCTCGCGCCGTGAGGAGCGGACCTCCTCCAGCCGCGTCAGGCCCCGCGCGGACAGCGCGAGCACCACGGCCCGGCCGTCCTCGGGGTGCGAGGTCCGTCTGACCAGGCCGGTGTCGACGAGCGGGGCGACCTGCCGGGTCACGGTGGACGAGTCGATGCCCATCCCGCCGGCCAGCGCCTTCACGCCCATCGGGCCCTCCAGGTCGAGTCGGTTCAGCAGCAGGTACGCGGCGCGGTCCATCGAGTTGCGGGCCTGGCCGACACCGCCCAGGCGGGTCTGCTCGGCCCGCCGGGCGAAGACGGCCACCTGGTGCTGGAGCGCGTCGAGGAGACCGGATCCGGCGGGCGCTTCGGCCGCCGCGGGCAGGTCGGAACTGGCCGGGATGGAGGGCATGGCCGTGGGCTCTCTTCGCTGGGTCCGACAAGGCTGGGGGACAGAGTAACCGGCTGTACGGCGGCTCGTACGCCGCGTACGAGAACTGATGCGGCCCACGGCTCCGGGCGCCCCGCGGCCGTCCCGGATGGCGAGATTTCGCCCATGCGCCGGGATGTCCGCGGGCTGCGAGACTGGCCGCATGAACTACCGCGTGCCCCAGCCCGTCCCGCAGGTCATCCTCGACGACGTCAGGGGAGCCCAGAAGATGCTCTCGGGCGTCTCCCGGGTGACGGCGATGGAGGGCAGCCGGCACCTGTCGGCCCTCACCGGCTCCCCGGTCCACCTCAAGTGCGAGAACCTCCAGCGGACCGGCTCCTTCAAACTGCGCGGGGCGTACGTGCGCATCGCGGGCCTGCGCCCCGAGCAGCGCGCGGCGGGCGTCGTCGCCGCCAGCGCGGGCAACCACGCGCAGGGCGTGGCCCTCGCCTCCTCCCTGCTCGGGGTCCGCTCCACGGTGTTCATGCCGGTCGGCGCCCCACTGCCGAAGGTGGCCGCGACCGAGGAGTACGGCGCGGAGGTGCGCCTGTACGGCCAGGTCGTCGACGAGACCCTCGCCGCGGCGCAGGAGTACGCGGACCGCACCGGGGCGGTGTTCATCCACCCCTTCGACCACCGCGACATCATCGCGGGCCAGGGCACGGTGGGCCTGGAGATCCTGGAGCAGTGCCCCGAGGTGCGCACCATCCTCGTCGGCATCGGCGGCGGCGGGCTCGCCGCGGGCGTCGCCGTCGCGGTCAAGGCCCTGCGCCCGGACGTGAAGGTCATCGGGGTGCAGGCGGCGGGCGCGGCCGCCTACCCGCCCTCGCTCCGGGCGGGGCACCCGGTGTCCATCGACAACCCGACGACGATGGCGGACGGCATCAAGGTCGGCCGCCCCGGCGACCTGCCCTTCGCCATCATCGGGGAACTGCTGGACGACGTGCGGACGGTGTCGGAGGACGCCCTGTCCTCCGCCCTGCTGCTCTGCCTGGAGCGGGCCAAGCTGGTCGTCGAGCCGGCCGGCTGCAGCCCGGTGGCCGCCCTGCTGAGCGAGCCCGAGCGCTACGGGGGCGGCCCGGTCGTCGCCGTCCTGTCCGGCGGCAACATCGACCCGCTCCTCCTCCAGCGGATCCTGCAGTTCGGGATGGCGGCGGCCGGGCGGTACCTGTCACTGCGGCTGCGCGTGAGCGACCGGCCGGGTGCCCTGGCGGGCCTGCTGGGGGTGCTGACCACGGTGGACGCCAACGTCCTGGACGTCAGCCACGTGCGCACCGACCCGCGCCTGGGGCTCACCGAGGTCGAGGTGGAGCTGCACCTGGAGACCAAGGGGCCCGAGCACTGCACGCAGGTCGCCCGCACCCTGCACGGCGCGGGCTACAAGGTCGTCGGCTGACCGGCTGACCGGCTGACCGGCTGACCGGCTGACGGGCCGACCGGCTGACCGGCGGGCCCGGGGCGCGGGCGGGCGCGGGGAACGGTCATACCCATGGCGCAACGCGATATGACGCGATACGGTGCGGTCGTGCCGGACGACGCCTGCCCGGCATACCTAGGATTTGCGTAGGAACGCCCCGATTTCGCCGTGGCCAACGGCCCGATTCGCTCTGGGAGCATCCATATGCCAGGCGCCATTTACGCCGAAGGTCTGGTCAAGACCTTCGGCGACGTACGGGCTCTGGACGGCGTGGACCTCGATGTCCCCGAAGGCACCGTGCTGGGGCTCCTCGGCCCCAACGGCGCCGGCAAGACCACGACCGTCCGCGTCCTGACCACCCTCCTCCGGCCCGACCGCGGCCGGGCCCTCGTCGCGGGGATCGACGTCCTCAAGCACCCCGACGAGGTCCGCCGCTCCATAGGCCTCTCCGGCCAGTTCGCCGCCGTCGACGAGTACCTCACCGGCCGCGAGAACCTCCAGATGGTCGGCCGGCTCTACCAGATGACGGGCAAGGCGGCGAAGGCCCGCGCCGCCGAACTCCTGGAGCGCTTCCACCTCGCCGACGCCGCCGACCGCACCGCCAAGACCTACTCCGGCGGCATGCGCAGGCGCCTCGACCTCGCCGCCGCCCTCGTCGTGCGGCCGCCCGTGATGTTCATGGACGAGCCGACCACCGGCCTCGACCCCCGCAACCGGCAGGCCCTGTGGGACGTCATCGAGGAACTCGTCGCCGGCGGCACCACCCTGCTGCTCACCACGCAGTACCTGGAAGAGGCCGACCGCCTCGCCCACGACATCGCCGTGGTCGACAGCGGCAAGGTCATCGCCCGGGGCACCTCCGACCAGCTCAAGGCCCAGACGGGCGGCGAGCGGGTGGAGGTCGTCGTCCACGAACGTGACCACATCGCCACCGCACGCGCCGTCCTCGCCGGCTTCGGCAAGGGCGAGGCCACGGTCGAGGAGCACACGCGCAAGCTCACCGTCCCGGTCTCGGGCGGCGCCAAACTGCTCGCCGAGGTCATCCGCGAGCTGGACGTCCGGGGCATCGAGATCGACGACATCGGTCTGCGCCGCCCCACCCTGGACGACGTCTTCATCTCCCTCACCGGCCACGCGGCCGAGCGGGCCGCGGACGAGGACGCCACCACCCGCGGCGACGCCGGGGCCGCGGGCGCCCGCGAGGAGGCCGTGAAGTGACCATCACCTCCCGGCCCGCGGAACCCGCGGCCCCCCGCCCCCGCGGCGGCGCCGTCCGCAGCGTGCGCGACTCCCTGGTGATCGCCAAGCGGAACCTCATCCGGATGTCCCGCATCCCCGAGATGATCATCTTCGGTGTCATCCAGCCGGTGATGTTCGTCGTGCTGTTCAGCTACGTCTTCGGCGGCTCCATCGCCGTCGGCGGCAGCACCTCACCGGCCGCCTACCGCGAGTTCCTGATGGCCGGCATCTTCGCCCAGACCGTCACCTTCGCCACCGCCGGCGCGGGCGCCGGCATCGCGGACGACATGCACAAGGGCCTCATCGACCGCTTCCGCTCCCTGCCCATGGCCCGTGGCGCGGTGCTGACCGGCCGCACCCTCGCCGACCTCGTCCAGACCTCCCTCACCCTGGTCGTCCTGGCGGTCGTGGCCCTGCTCGTCGGCTGGCGCACCCACACGAGCTTCGGCGAGGTGATCTCCGGCTTCGCCCTGCTGCTCCTGCTCGGCTACGCCTTCTCCTGGATCGGCGCCCTGATCGGCCTGTCGGTGCGCACCCCGGAGGCGGCCACCTCGGGCGGGCTGATCTGGCTGTTCCCGCTCACGTTCATCTCGAACGCCTTCGTCCCCTCCGACAACATGCCGCCCTTCCTGCGGCACATCGCGGAGTGGAACCCCTTCAGCGCGACCGTCCAGGCGTCCCGCGAACTGTTCGGCAACCTCCCCGAGGGCTATCCGGTCCCCGACGCCTGGCCGATGCAGCACCCGGTCATCGCGTCGATCCTGTGGTCGGTGCTGATCGTCGTGGTGTTCCGCACCCTCGCGGTCCGCAAGTACCGCTCGGCGACCGCCTGAGGCGCGTCAGTCGCGGCCGGGGCCGTCGGCCTCCCTGCCCAGCTCCTCCGCGGCCTGCTCGTCGAGCAGCCCGCGGAGGGGGTCCGCCGTCTCCCAGGAGTGCGCGGCGGGGTGACGGAGGAAGAGGGTGCAGGCATCGTCTTGGACGTGGTCGCGGCGCGGGTCCTCGGGGCAGCCGGGCAGGACGGAGAAGTCCCACGCGGCGCGGCCGGCGTGCTCGGTCCGGTCGGCACGGGGGTCGGCGGTCCACCGCAGCCACAGGGCGGCGCCGTCGCGCCCGTCCGGGACAGCAAGAACCCGACCGGCCCGGTCATCGGATTCACCCCCACCGCGTTCGCGGCCTTCGTGGACGGCATCAAGGCGGCGCGCTGACCGCGTGCCCCGCGTGCGACGGAGCCCCTGCCGGACCGAATCGGTCCGGCAGGGGCTCCGGTGCGTGTACGGGCGGCGGGGTCAGCCGGTGAAGGGCTTGACCGCCAGGATCCTGACCGCGGCCTTCTTGCCGTTCGGGAGCTCGTACTCGGCGTCCTCGCCGACCTTCTTGCCCATCACGCCGCTGCCCAGCGGGGACTGCGGGGAGTAGGTCTCGAAGTCCGAGGACGCGTACTCGCGGGAGGCCAGCAGGAACTCCAGCGTGTCGTCCTCGTCGCCGTCGAACGCGATCGTCACGAGCGTGCCGGGGGCGACCACGCCCTCCGCGGCCGGCGCGGTGCCGACCTTCGCGTTCTCCAGGAGCTGGGTGAGCTGCCGGACGCGCAGCTCCTGCTTGCCCTGCTCCTCCTTGGCCGCGTGGTAACCGCCGTTCTCCCGAAGGTCCCCCTCTTCCCGGGCGGCCGCGATCTTCGTCGCGATCTCCGTGCGGGCAGGACCAGAGAGGTAGTCCAGCTCGGCCTTCAGCTGGTCGTACGCCGCCTGGGTCAGCCAGGTGACGCTCTCGCTCGTCTGGGTCACGGGTGCTCCTCGTCGGTACAGGGGACTACAAAGCCGCCAGCGGCGGGCGAAACCACGAGCCTAACAATTCGGGAAGAAAAGGGGGAGGACACCCCGTGTATGAAGTGTGTCATTGCGTCCCGTGAGCGCGTGCGGAATCCCGGGCCCCACCACCGGCGCGGTACGGGTCGCACCCCCCTTGGACGTCCCGCGGGCCGCGCTCTCCCCGGGCGCGGCGCACACGGCGCGGGACCGGTTCAGCCGGCGGAGGCCGTCGCCTGGCAGCCGACGAGCTCGATCATCGTGGCCCGGCCGGTGGTCTTCAGCGTGACGAGCTCGTCCACCCGGCTGTCGCGCTGCGCGAAGGTGAAGTCCGCCCGGCCCACCTCGCCGTGCTCCTTGTCCTGGGAGATGAGGGTGCAGACGCCGGTGACCGAGGCGTCCTTGCGGACCTCCAGGTGCACCTTGACCTCGGAGTCCGACACGATCTGGAACTTGATCACCTCGGCGCTGACGGACTGCCCGCCGACGTAGTCCCAGCCGATCCACCCGACGGCGGCCAGCAGCCCGACACCGAGCACCGACCCGACGACCTTGAGCTTCCGGTCCGCACGCTCGTCCGCCGACCGGCCGTACCGGCCCTCGGGGAGTCCTTCGCGCACCGCGCTCATGATCGTTCCTCTCGCTGGGGAGGGCTGAGGCACCCTGGAATTTTCCGTCCCCCGATTCGGTCACTATAGAAGTTGTCTGTCGCGCCGAATCACAGAGGATCCTGTCTTGACCGAGCAGCTTCGACTGATGGCCGTCCACGCCCACCCCGACGACGAGTCGAGCAAGGGCGCGGCCACGATGGCCAAGTACGTGTCCGAGGGCGTCCCCGTGCTGGTGGTGACCTGCACCGGTGGTGAGCGCGGCTCCGTACTGAACCCCAAGCTCCAGGGGGACAAGTACATCGAGGAGAACATCCACGAGGTCCGCGCCAAGGAGATGGACGAGGCCCGCGAGATCCTCGGCATCGAGCAGGAGTGGCTCGGCTACGTCGACTCCGGCCTGCCCGAGGGCGACCCGCTGCCGCCGCTGCCCGAGGGCTGCTTCGCGCTCGCGGACGTCGAGGAGGCCGCCGGTGAGCTGGTGAAGAAGATCCGCGCCTTCAAGCCGCAGGTCATCACCACGTACGACGAGAACGGCGGCTACCCGCACCCCGACCACATCATGACCCACAAGGTCACGATGGTCGCCTTCGACGGCGCGGCCGACACCGAGAAGTTCCCGGAAGCCGAGTACGGCGCCGCCCACCAGCCGCAGAAGCTCTACTACAACCAGGGCTTCAACAAGCCGCGCACCATCGCCCTGCACGAGGCCCTCCTCGCGCGCGGCCTGGAATCCCCCTACGGCGAGTGGCTGGAGCGGTGGAAGGAGTTCGAGCGCAAGGAGCGGACCCTGACCACCCACGTGCCCTGCGCCGACTTCTTCGAGATCCGCGACAAGGCCCTCATCGCGCACGCCACGCAGATCGACCCCGACGGCGGCTGGTTCCGCGTTCCCATGGAGATCCAGAAGGAGGTCTGGCCCACCGAGGAGTACGAGCTGGCGAAGTCGCTCGTCGACACTTCCCTCCCCGAGTCCGACCTCTTCGCGGGCATCCGGGAGAATGCGTAGCTATGAGCGCTACGCAGGCAGCAGTCACCCAGCTCCTTCCGCTGGCCGCCGACACCTTCGACAAGAACAAGGTGACCCCCGGACTCCTGGGCTTCATCGTGTTCGCCGCCCTCGCCCTCGGGGTGTGGGGCCTGATGAAGTCCATGAGCCGGCACATGGGCCGGGTCGACTTCCAGGAAGCCCCCGAGCCGGCCGCGGCCACCGCCTCCCCGGCCGCCGAGGGCACGAAGGCGCCGTAGGCGCCGACGGGCCCCGGACCCAGCGGGATCCCGGGCCCCTCGGCCCCCGGTCCCGCAGGTGCTGCCGCGCGTACGCCGTCCCGCCCGCACGCCGGCGGGGCGGCTTGCGCACGGGCGGGAGCGCCGGGCGCCCCCGCCGTCACTCCGCCGCGCGGGCCGGCGCCGGCACGCCCATGACCTCCCGCGCCCGCAGGTCCGGAACCATGCCCAGACGCCACGCCTGCCAGCCCTCCGCCGGGTCCACACCCCGCGCCAGGACCACCGCGTACGTCTCCAGGCAGTCCGCCAGCCGCGCGTCCCGCAGCGGATGCGGAGCGGCCGCCAGCCGCGCCAGCTCGGCCCCCGCCTCCTCCGCGGCGCCCGGCACCGCGTACGGCAGCAGCGTGCAGCGCAGGAACCGCGCCCAGTCCTCGCCCCGCCGGTCCCCGTACGAGACGAACAGCTCCGCCGCCTCCTCGCACAGACCCACCGCCTGAGGCACCCGCCCGTTCCCCGCGTCGATCACCGCGAGCTCCAGGCAGGTCCACCCCTCCCCGTGGGCCAGCCCGATCCGCCGGAAATCCGCCCGCGCGTCCACCAGCAACTGACGGGCGAAACCCGAATTGCGCAGGTTCCCCGTCTGCGCCGCCCGCTGGTCGCGCGTGACCCGCCCCGACTGGTAGCGGGCGTGCGCCAGCCCGTACACGTCCCGCATCCGCGAGAACATCGTCCGCGCCCGCTCCAGCTCCCGCACCGCCCGGTCCCGCTCCCCGTCCTCCTCCAGCGCCTGCCCCAGGTAGTACAGCGTCCACGCCTCACCGCGGGCGTCCTCCGCCAGCCGGTGCCGCGCCAGCGCGTCCCGCAGCCGCTCCAGCGCCGGCTCCGGATCCCCGTCCACCACCCGCGCCCGGCCCAGCTGCGTCAGCGCCCACGCCCGGCCGCGGTCGTCCCGCGTGCGCCCGTACAGCTCCAGCGCCAGCCCGAGCTCCGCCTCCGCCCCCGGCACGTCCCCCAGCCGCAGGTGCACCTGCCCCAGCTGGAAGTGCGCCCACGCCTCACCGTGCACGCTCTCGCTCTCCCGGTGCAGCGCCAACGACTCCTCCAGCAGAACCAGCGCCTCCGCCAGCCGCGCCCGGTCCCGCTCCACCGCCGCCAGCGCGTGCAGTCCCCACGCCCGGTCGCCCGCCAGCTCCGGCGACCCCTGGAGCGCCAGCGCCTCCCGGATCCGCGCCGCCGCCTCCGGCAGGTTCCCCTGGTGGTGCAGCGTGATGCCGAGCGAGACCAGCGCCATGCCCGCCCCCGCCTCCTGCTCCGCCTCCTTGTACTGGTCCACCAGCGAGGTCAGCGTCGTACGCGACTTGTCCAGCTCACCGAGCTGGCGCGCCGCGATGCCCGTACGCCACTGCACCGAACGGTTCAGCCGCCCCTGGTCCACCGCCCGCGTCAGCTCGTTGATCTCACCGAGCCGGTACAGGTCCCCGCGCAGCAGACAGAAGTCGCACAGCGCCCCCAGCAGATCCAGCACCGCCTGCTGGTCCACCCCCTCCGAATGCCGCAGCGCCGCCGTGATGAAGCTCGACTCCTCGTCCAGCCACCGCAGCGCCGCGTCGAGCGAGGCGAAACCGTGCCCGCCGAAGTGGTTGGCGCGCGTAGACATCTTCCCGTCGACCATCCGGATCACCGAGTCCGCGAGCTGCGCGTAGTCACGGACCAGCCGCTCGTGCGCGGCCGCCGCCTCCGCCCGGTCCTCGTCCGCCGCCAGCCGCGCCGCCGCGTACGCCCGCACCGCGTCGTGCATCCGGTACCGCTCCCCGCGTACGAGGTCCAGCAGCCCCGCCCCGGCCAGCTCGCGCAGCATCCGCCCGGCCTCCACCCGGTCCGCGCCCGCCAGCGCCGCCGCCGCGGCGGCGCCCAGCGAGGCCCGCCCGGCCAGCGGCAGCCGCCGCAGCAGACGACGCCGGTCCTCCGGGAGGCGTGCGTACGCCAGGTCCAGGGCGTGCTCCAGCGAGCCGTCCCCCGCGTCCGAGGCCCGCGCCGAGCCCAGCGGCGCCAGTACCCGCAGCGCCAGCGGCAGCCCCGCGCCGAGCTCCAGCAGCCCCGCCGCGGCCCCCGCGGCCGGCGCCGCCCCGCCCGCCCCGAGATC
>NZ_JBGWAB010000128.1:0-22055 GCF_041862025.1 Streptomyces sp. AB3(2024) | reverse complement strand
CCGGGGCCGGAGCGGCCACGGGAGCCGGGGCGACCGGAGCCGGAGCGGCGACCGGGGCCGGGGCAGCGGCGGCCGGGGCGGCGGCCGGAGCCGCACCCGCGACGCCGATGACGGCCAGACGGGCGCCGACCTCGGCGGTCTCGTCCTCGCCGACCAGGATTTCCAGCAGGGTGCCGGAGACCGGGGCGGGGATCTCGGTGTCGACCTTGTCGGTCGAGACCTCCAGCAGCGGCTCGTCGGCCTCGACCGACTCGCCGACGGCCTTCAGCCAGCGGGTGACGGTGCCCTCGGTGACGGACTCGCCCAGGGCGGGGAGCACGACATCGGTGCCGGAGGCGGCCGGCGCGGCGGGGGTCTCGGCCGGTGCGGGAGCCGGGGCCTCGGCCACCGGGGCCGCCGGGGTCTCGGCGACGACCGTCTCGGCGGCCGGGGCGGCGGCCGGGGCCGGGGCGCCGGAGCCGTCGTCGATGACGGCGAGCTCGGCGCCGACCTCGACGGTCTCGTCCTCGGCGACCTTGATGGAGGCCAGGATGCCGGAGACGGGCGACGGGATCTCGGTGTCGACCTTGTCGGTCGAGACCTCGAGCAGCGGCTCGTCGGCCTCGACGCGCTCGCCCTCGGCCTTCAGCCAGCGGGTGACAGTGCCCTCGGTGACGCTCTCACCGAGCGCCGGAAGGGTTACGGAAACCGACATGGTTTCTGTTGCTCCTAACGAAAGTGCGGAAGTGGTCGTCGCGCCCGTGACTGTGGATTAGTCGTGTGCGTGAAGCGGCTTGCCGGCCAGGGCCAGGTGGGCCTCGCCGAGGGCCTCGTTCTGGGTCGGGTGCGCGTGGATGAGCTGCGCGACCTCGGCAGGCAGGGCCTCCCAGTTGTAGATCAGCTGGGCTTCGCCGACCTGCTCGCCCATGCGGTCACCGACCATGTGGACGCCGACCACGGCACCGTCCTTGACCTGGACGAGCTTGATCTCGCCCGCGGTCTTCAGGATCTTGCTCTTGCCGTTGCCCGCCAGGTTGTACTTGAGGGCCACGACCTTGTCCGCCCCGTAGATCTCCTTGGCCTTGGCCTCGGTGATGCCGACGGAGGCGACCTCGGGGTGGCAGTAGGTGACGCGCGGGACACCGTCGTAGTCGATCGGGACCGGCTTGAGGCCGGCCAGACGCTCCGCGACGAGGATGCCCTCGGCGAAGCCGACGTGCGCGAGCTGGAGGGTCGGGACGAGGTCACCGACGGCCGAGATGGTCGGCACGTTGGTCTGCATGTACTCGTCGACCAGGACGTAGCCGCGGTCCATCGCGACGCCCTGCTCCTCGTAGCCCAGGCCCTGCGAGACGGGGCCGCGGCCGATGGCCACCAGCAGCACCTCGGCCTCGAAGGTCTTGCCGTCCGCGAGGGTCACGCGCACACCGGTCTCGGTGTACTCGGCCTTCTCGAAGAAGGTGCCGAGGTTGAACTTGATGCCGCGCTTGCGGAAGGCGCGCTCCAGGATCTTCGAGCTGTTCTCGTCCTCGACCGGGACGAGGTGCTTGAGGCCCTCGATGACCGTGACGTCGGTGCCGAAGGACTTCCACGCCGAGGCGAACTCGACGCCGATGACGCCGCCGCCCAGGATGATCGCGGACTCGGGCACGCGGTCCAGGACCAGCGCGTGGTCCGAGGAGATGATCCGGTTGCCGTCGATGTCCAGGCCCGGCAGCGACTTCGGCACGGAGCCGGTCGCCAGCAGGACGTGGCGGGCCTGGATGCGCTGCCCGTTCACGTCGACGGAAGTCGGGGAGGAGAGGCGTCCCTCACCCTCGATGTAGGTGACCTTGCGGGAGGCGACCAGCCCCTGCAGGCCCTTGTAGAGGCCGGAGATGACCTCGTCCTTGTACTTGTGTACACCGGCGATGTCGATGCCCTCGAAAGAGGTCTTGACACCGAACTGTCCGGCTTCGCGAGCCTGGTCCGCGACCTCGCCGGCGTGGAGCAGAGCCTTCGTGGGGATGCAGCCGTTGTGCAGGCAGGTGCCGCCGAGCTTGTTCTTCTCGATCAGCGCAACGTCGAGACCCAGCTGGGATGCGCGCAGAGCCGCGGCGTAACCGCCACTGCCACCGCCGAGGATCACTAGGTCGAAAACGGTGCTGGCGTCGTTCGCCACGTCACGTCCTCCATGCATGTGCGCCGAGCACCGGTCCTCTGTGACCGGGCGGCGGCTGGTAATCGGCCGCTTGTTTCTTCGGCCCTGTGGTGGGGGCCCTGTCCTGCCGAGAACCCATCTTCGCATTTGTCGGGGGAACGCGGGACGCCGGGCCCCGGGTGTGCACGGTCGTTCTGCCCGAAGTAGGGGTTACCGCGGCGTAGAAACCTACTGAGCCTCAAGGTTTCTTCCAGAGCGAACGCGCCCCGGACCCGTGACCGGGTTCCGGGGCGCGTCGGGCCTCACAGGACGTGTCTCACGGGGTGGTGCGTCAGCCCAGGTCGCCCGTGGCGGTGCGCTCGGCCAGCCGCACCAGGGTGCGCACGGCCGAGCCGGTGCCGCCCTTGGGGGTGTAGCCGTACGGGGCGCCCTCGTGGAAGGCGGGACCGGCGATGTCGAGGTGGGCCCAGGTGATGCCCTCGCCGACGAACTCCTGGAGGAAGAGGCCGGCCACCAGACCGCCGCCCATGCGGACACCCATGTTGGCGATGTCGGCAGTGGGGGAGTCCATGGTCTTGCGCAGGTCCTCGGGGAGCGGCATCGGCCAGGAGGCCTCGCCGACCTCCTCGGCGATCTCGTGGATCGAGGTGCGGAAGGCGTCGTCGTTGGCCATGATCCCGAAGGTCCGGTCGCCCAGGGCCAGCACCATGGCGCCGGTCAGGGTGGCGACGTCGACGATCGCGTCCGGGTTCTCCTCGGAGGCCTTGGTCAGGGCGTCGCCCAGGACCAGACGGCCCTCGGCGTCCGTGTTGAGGACCTCGACGGTCTTGCCGCTGTACATGCGCAGGACGTCGCCGGGCTTGGTGGCGGAGCCGGACGGCATGTTCTCGGCGAGCGCGAGCCAGCCGGTGACGTTGACCTGGAGGCCCAGCTTGGCGACGGCCACGACGGCGGCGAAGACGGCGGCGGCGCCGGCCATGTCGCACTTCATGGTCTCGTTGTGACCGGCCGGCTTCAGGGAGATGCCGCCCGAGTCGTAGGTGATGCCCTTGCCGACGAAGGCGAGGGTCTTCTCCGCCTTGGCGTGGGTGTAGGAGAGCTTCACCAGGCGCGGCAGGTTCTCGGAACCCTTGCCGACGCCCATGATGCCGCCGTAGCCGCCCTTGAGCAGGGCCTTCTCGTCCAGGACCTGGACCTTGACGCCGTTCTCCTTCGCGGTCGCGGACGCGACGGCGGCGAAGGCCTCGGGGGTGAGGTCGTTCGGCGGGGTGTTGATCAGGTCGCGGGCGATGTTGACCTCGGTGGCGACCACGGTGGCGCGCTCGGCCGCGGCCTTGTGCTCCTTGTCACGCGGCTTGGCACCCAGCAGGGCGACCTCGGCCAGCGGCTGCTTGGGGCCGGAGCCCTTGGCGCCCTTCTTCTCGCCGCCCTGGTAGGCGGTGAAGGCGTACGCGCCAAGCAGCGCGCCCTCGGCCACGGCGGTGACGGCGGAGGCGTCGTCCAGGGGGAGGGCGAAGGCGGCCTTCTTCGCGCCGTGCAGGGCGCGGGCGGCGGAGCCGGCGGCGCGGCGCAGGGTCTCCTCGTCGAAGGACTCGTCCTGCTCGGGTGCGGTGCCCAGGCCGACCGCCAGCACGACCGGGACCTTGAGGCCGGCCGGCGCGGGCAGCTTGGTGGTCTCGCCTTCGCCGCCCGAGGCGCCGAGTGCGTCGAGCACGGCGGCGAGCTTTCCGTCGAACGCCTTGTCCACGGCCTCGGCGCCCGCGGCCACGACGAGCCCCTTGGGGCCCTTCGCCACGCCGACGACGAGGGCGTCGGCGCGCAGCGTCGCCGCGCCGGCAGTGCTGAGAGTCAGAGCAGTCACGGTGGTGAAGTCTCGCTTCCGTTTGTGTGTGTGGGCGCTGCGGACACGTCGGGATCTCCGGCCGCTCCGCAGCGATCGTATTCGGGCCCGGCGGCCGCCGGAAACGAGCCTACGCGCACGTACTCGTCCGTACGTCACTCGAAGGTTTGTCAAGTTGTTCGATCAAAGGGCCATCAGGTTCACCCATCTGTGGACTCTGCTCCAGGTTTGCTCTTTAGACCTGACGAGGTCCTAGAGACTCGAGCCACTCTCGCAAGGGGACGCGGGGTCCCTTTGCATGATTTCCACAGAGCCTCCCCGGCCCGGCCTTCCGCCTTGGGCCGCCGCCGAGGGACGCCTGCGGGGGGAAGGCCGAAATGGTCAACAAAAACAGGATGAACAGGCTTGCCGCGGCGATGGCCGCGGCCACCCTGATGGCGGTCGCGGTGCCCGCGGCGACCGCCCAGGCCGCGACCGTCGCGCCGCGCATCGACCTGAGGGTGCTGGTCGTCGACGACGGCGGCGGCGCGGTCGAGGCGATCGCCGCCGAGCTCCGCGACACCGGAGTCCCGTACACCCGCGTCGACCTGAGCAGCGCCAGCCGCCCGGTGATCAACGCGGCGTTCCTCAGCGACACGGTCTCCGGCCGTCCGCGAGCGAAGTTCCAGGGGGTCGTCCTGCCGAACGAGAACCCGTTCGGCGCGGGCTCGGCCGAGCTCGCCGCGCTCACCGCGTACGAGACGACGTACGGGATCCGCCAGTTCGACGCCTACACCTGGGCGCACCCCGAGGTCGGACTGGAGTACACCGACAACGGCGGCTACGGCGGCAGCCTCGACGGCACCCAGGCCGCCGTCACCACCGCCGGGAAGACGGGTCCCTTCGGATACCTGCAGGGTCAGGTCGCCTTCGAGGACAACTCTCCGCTCATCATGGAGAGCTACGGGTTCATGGCGCAGCCGCGCGCCGGCTACACCAGTTACCTGGACGCCCCCGTCCCCGGCGGCACCGGGCGGGCCTCGCTCCTCGGCGAGTACACCCACGACGGGCGCAGCGAACTGGTCGCCACCTTCGCCTACAACCAGTACCAGCAGCAGTTCCGGCTGCTGGCCCGGGGCATCGTCGAGTGGCTCACCCAGGGCGTCCACCTCGGCCAGGAGCGCAACTACTTCGCGGTCCACGTCGACGACGTCTTCGCCCCGGACGCCCGCTGGGACAAGACCCTCAACTGCACGCCCGGCGACTACGCCTGCGCGGGCGGCGAGGGCAAGGAGAGCACCATCCGCATGACCGCCGCCGACGCCCAGTACGCGGCGCAGTGGCAGACGAGCAAGAACTTCAAGCTCGACATGCTCTTCAACGCCGGCGCCGGGGAGGAGTGGAAGACCGAGAACGGCGGCACCGACGCCCTGACCGCGCAGCTGATCGCGGACAAGGCCAAGTACCGGTGGATGAACCACACCTACACCCACCTCTTCCTCGGCTGCACCCAGGACGTCTCCGTCACCCCCTGGACCTGCACGAAGAACGCCCAGGGCGCGACGAACTGGATGAGCCGGGCCGACATCTCCGCCCAGATCCGCGACAACAACAACTGGGCCGCCTCGCACGGCATCACCACCGACCGGACCGAGATCGTCACCGGCGAGCACTCCGGTCTCAAGACCCTCCCGCAGCAGCCCACGGACAACCCCAACCTGGCGGGCGCCTTCGCCGACAACGGCGTGAAGTGGGCGGGCAGCGACAACTCCCGCGAACCCGCGCAGCGGGCCGTCGGCGCCGCCCTGACCGTCCCGCGCTACCCGATGAACGTGTACTACAACACGGGCACCAACGCCGAGATGGCCGACGAGTACAACTGGATCTACACCAGCCGGGCCGACGGCGGCAGCGGCCTCTGCGAGGACAACCCGGCGACCTCCACCTGTCTGCCGGCCCCGCTCGACGTCAGCACCGGCTTCCAGGACTACATCGTCCCGGCCGAGGCCCGGACCGCCCTGCGCCACGTGCTCGCCAACGACCCCAAGCCGCACTACGTCCACCAGTCCAACCTGGCCGAGGACCGCACCCTGTACCCGGTGCTCAACCAGGTCCTCGACACCTACCGCGCGCTGTACGCGACCAGCGCGCCGATCGTCAACCAGAGCATGAAGGACACCGGCGTCGAGTTGAGCCGCCGCGCCGCCTGGGACAAGGCGGTCGCCAACAACCAGGTCACCGCCTACCGCATCGGCAAGGACGTCACCGTCAAGGCGCCCTCGGGCGTGGTCGCCCCGGTCACCGCACCCAACGGGACCAAGAAGCAGCTCCTGCTCGGCACGGCGGACTTCGGCACCGCCTACGCCGGCACCCGTTCCGCCTGGACGTCTCCCGACCTGCTCCAGTCGGCGGTCACCCTGAAGCTCGCCTGACCCGACGGCCGGTACGCCTGCCGGCCGTCACACGTACCACCTAGCGCCGGCGCTCCAACCCACGGGCGCCGGCCCCTTTTCCGTCCTGGGGGGACACACCGCATGAGCCATGGGCGTCATGTCACCATGCTCACAGAAGGCACCTATCCACACGTCCACGGGGGCGTCAGCACCTGGTGCGACCAGCTCGTCCGCGGCATGCCGGAGGTCGACTTCAACGTCATAGCCCTGACCGGCTCCGGACGTGAGCCGGTCACTTGGGAACTGCCGCGCAACGTCTACCGGCACACCTCCTTCCCGCTCTGGGGCCCGCCGCCCTCCCGGACCCGCCGGTCCGCGCTGCGGGGCAAGGCCCACCGCCGTTTCGCCGCCCTCTACGAGACCTTCCTGCTCTCGCTGATCGACCCCGCGCACGACGGTTTCTCCGAGGCCCTCGGCGAGTTCGCCCGCCTCGCCCGGGCCGGCCGCCTCACCCCGGCCCTGCGCTCCGAGTCGGTGCTCCGCCTCCTGATGGACGTCTGGACCCGGCCCGGCCTGGTCACCCGGCAGGCCGAACCCACCATCCACGACGCGCTCACCGCCACCGACCTGCTGGAACACGCGCTGCGCCCGCTGTCCGTGCGGATCCCGCCCGACAGCGTCGCCCACGCCGTGAGCAGCGGCCTCGCGACCCTCCCGGCCCTCGCCGCCAAACGCCTCGACCAGGTGCCGTTCCTCCTCACCGAGCACGGCATCTACCTGCGCGAGCGCTACCTCGGCTACCGCACCGCCGCCCAGCGCTGGCCCGTCAAGGCCCTGATGCTGGGCTTCTACCGGGAGCTGAACTCCGAGGGGTACCGGCAGGCCGACCTGATCACCCCCGTCAACCAGTACAACCGCCGCTGGGAGGAGCGCGGGGGCGCCGACGCCGAGCGGATCCGCACCGTCTACAACGGCGTCGATCCGCACGCCTTCCCCGAGGCCGGGCCCGAACCCGAGGTCCCCACCCTCAGCTGGTGCGGCCGCATCGACCCGATCAAGGACCTCGAAACCCTCATCCGCGCCTACGCGTTCATGCGCCGGGAACTGCCGGCCCTGCGCCTGCGCCTCTTCGGGCCGGTCCCGGCGGGCTGCGAGGAGTACCGGCTCCGCCTGGAGAAGCTCGCCGCCGAACTCGGCGTCGGCGACGGGATCAGCTACGAGGGCCGCATCGCCGAGGTCGCCCGGGCGTACGCGGCGGGCAGCGTCGTGATGCTCTCCTCCATCAGCGAGGGCTTCCCCTTCAGCATCATCGAGGCCATGTCCTGCGGGCGCACCACCGTCTCCACGGACGTCGGGGGCGTCCGCGAGGCCGTCGGGGACACCGGGCTCGTCGTCCCGCCCCGCGAACCCGAGACCATGGCCCGCGCGACCCTGGCCCTGCTGCGCGACGACGAACGCCGGGCCGAGCTCGGCCGGTTGTCCCGCAAACGGGTCGTCGAGAAGTTCACCCTCCACCAGTCCGTCGACGGCTTCCGGCACATCTACCGGGAACTCGCCGGGCAGCCCGTCCTGCCCGTCCGTGCGGGCGACGACTGGACCCAGCGGCTCGCGGACCCCTGGTACCGCGAACTCGCCGCGGACGGGAGCCTGTGGTGAGCGGATCGCTCTGGCTCAGGCCCCCCGGGCCGGAAGGCGGCTGGGTCCACGTCGGCCACGCCGCCGCCACGGACCGCGGGGCCGTCGGCCCCGGCTCGGGAGCCGGCCGCACCGACACCCTGCCCGCCGTCCCCCGGCCCCGGCGCACCGGGCCGGGGGCGGCGGCCGCCGCCGACCCCATGGACGAACTCGCCGACCGCCTCGGCGCGTTCATCGCCGCCGCCGTGCACCCCGACGAGATCGCCGCCGTCCTCGAATCCGACGGCATGAACGACGAGCACATCCGCCTGACCTACGGCCGCCACGACTCCTTCGCCCTCGCCGAGGAGCTCTACGCCCGCGTCCCGCGCTCCTTCCCGGAACCGGACGAGGTCACCGACCCCTGGAAGGTCTCCCTCACAGCCTGCCTGCTCCGCGGGGTGATCTTCGTCCTGCCCGGTCTCGCCTACGTCCTGGGCGCCCCCCTCCTCGAAGGCCCCCCGGACCGGTTCGGACTGCCCGCCGGCACCCTGACCCTGCTCGCCGGGGCCCTCATCGGCTGGGTCTGGGACCAGACCCTGTCCCACCGCGCCTACTCCTGGCTCGGCCTCGGCGACCGGGCCGCCGCCCGGCGGACCCTGCTCGCCGGAGCCCCCGCCGGGGCGCTGCTGGGCACCGCCGCCGCGCTCGCCGTTCCCGGCGGCCCGCCGTTCTCGTACGGCTTCGCCGCCGGCCAGGCCCTGTACGTCGGGGCCGCCACCGTTCTGCTGGTGCTCGGCCGGGAGCGGGCGCTGCTCGCCGCGCTCGGCCCGATGGCCGCCGGGGCGGTGCTCTCCCTCTTCACGGACCTGCCCGTGCCGCTCCGCGTGGCCCTGCTCGCCGCGTCCCTGCTGGCCGCCTGCGCGCTCGCCCTGCGCGAACTCCCGGTCGAACGGGGCCTGCGGGCCGCCGTGCGCCGGATCCGCGGCCGGCTCCGGCGCCGGCCCGGCGAACGGGGCCCGGTGCGCTGGCGGATGCTGCGCGGCGCCGAGGAGGACCACGCCCGGCGCGGCCCCCGGATCGGGGACTCGGTGCCCTACGGGGTCTTCGGCCTCGGCACCGGCCTGCTCGTGCTGTACGCCGCGCTGGGGGAGGTGCTCTCCGGCGGCCCCGCCGAGGCGGTCGCCGCGCCCTCCGCGGTGGCCCTCACCCTCAGCATGGGCCCCGCCGAGTGGCTGCTGCACCGCTTCCGCAGCGGCAGCCTCGCCGGGCTGCGGGCCGCCCGCTCGCCCCGGGCGTTCCGGCGCAGGATGCTCTCCACCCTGACCGGCTGCCTGGCCGTCTACCTGGTGGTGCTGCTCGCCCTCGGCGTCACGGGAACCCTGCTGTGGCCGCACGCCCCCGGCCTGACCTGGATCCGCGTCGCGACCCTGCTGCTCCTGGGCGCCGTGATGTGGACCGGACTGCTCCTGCAGTCCTTCGGCGCCGTCCGGCCCGCGGCCGTGGTCTGCGCCTGCGCCGCCGTCGCCCAGAGCCTGGCCCTGCTCGCCGGGGTGGGCCAGCCCCGGCTGGTGCAGCTCGTCGTGGCGGGCTGCGCCGCGGCGGCCCTGACCGTCCTGGTGTGCCTGCTCCTCGGCAGGGCCACGGCCCACCGGTGAGCGCCGATCACGTGTCCGCGTACGAGGAGAAGGACCCCATGCTGCTGGTGCCGCTCTACGAGCACCCCGCCGACCGGCCCGAGGACTGGGAGCTGCTCATCCGCTCCGCGGGCCGGCTCCACTCCGTGGTGCTCAATCCCGACAGCGGTCCGGGCCGGGCCCCCGACGAACGGTTCGCCGACGTCTGCGCCCGGCTGCGGGACGCCGGCGTGCCCGTCCTCGGGTACGTCGACACGGACTACGGGCGCCGCCCGCACGCGGAGGTGGTCCAGGACCTGCTGCGCCACCGCGACTGGTACGCCACCGACGGGGCCTTCCTCGACCAGGCCGCCGCCGATCCCGCTCTGCTGCCCCACTACGGACGGCTGGCCGTCGCGGCCCGTGCCTCGGGGGCCCGTACGCTCGTCCTGAACCACGGCGTCCACCCGCACCCCGGGTACGTCGAACTCGCCGACCTGCTCGTCACCTTCGAGGGACCCTGGGACGCCTACCGCGACGCGGCGGCGGCGCCACCCGCCTGGACCGCCGACCACCCGGCCCGGACGTTCTGCCACCTCGTGTACGCGGTCCCGCCGGGCGCGCCCGCCGCGGAGCTCGCGGCGGAGCGCCGGGCCGGAGTGCACTGCGCGGTCCCCGGCACCGGCGCGCACCCCTGGGGGACCCTCCCGAACGCCCTGGAGGCAACCGGATGAAGCGTTTCACCAACGGGCTCGCGATCATTGCCGCCGGAGCCCTGCTCGTGCTCACCGGATGCTCCTCCGAGCCGGACGACGAGGAGACCCCCGAACCGGGACCCACCCCTTCCACGGCCGTCACCCCCGTACCCTCCCCGGCGCCGGGGGGCCGCTGGCAGCCGCTGCCCGGGACGGCCTGGCAGTGGCAGCTCAGTGGCGGGCTCGACGCCTCCGTGGACGTGCCCGTCTACGACATCGACGGGTTCCTCACCTCCAAGGAGGAGGTGGCCGGCCTGAAGAAGGCCGGCCGCCGCACCATCTGCTACATCTCAACCGGCGCCTGGGAGGACTTCCGCCCCGACTCCGGGGACTTCCCCAAGGACATGCTCGGCGAGGGCAACGGCTGGAAGGGCGAGCGGTGGATCGACGTCCGGCGCCTGGCCGACGTCGAGCGGCTGATGGCCAAGCGTTTCGACATGTGCCGCGACAAGGGCTTCGACGCCGTCGAACCGGACAACATGGACGCCTACCACAACGACTCCGGCTTCCCGGTGACCGCCGAGGACCAGCTCAAGTTCAACCGGATGATCGCCAAGCTCGCCCACGACCGGGGACTGGCCGTCGGACTCAAGAACGACCTCGACCAGATACCGCAGCTGGTCGGCGACTACGACTTCGCGGTCAACGAGCAGTGCGCCCAGTACCGGGAGTGCGACGAGCTGACCCCGTTCATCCGGGCGGGCAAGGCCGTCTTCCACGTCGAGTACGAACTGTCCACGGACGAGTTCTGCGCCCGCTCCAAGGAGTTGAAGCTCAGCTCGTTGGAGAAGAAGCTCGAACTGGGCCCTTGGCGGAAGTCCTGTTAGCGCCGGGCGCGCCGGGGACAGGCCACCGGCAGGATCGCGTGCACCCGGTAACCGCCCCCGTAGCGGGGGCCGGTGAAGCAGGAGCCGCCCAGGGCGCCCGCCCGCTCCCGCATGCCGAGCAGGCCGTGTCCGCCGCCCGGGTCCGTCGGCGCGGGGGCGGAGTCGGCCGAGTCCCCGCCGTCGTCCAGCACGGTCACCTCCACCGAGGCGCCCACCCGCACCACGCTGACCTCGGCCTTCGCGCCCGGGCCGGCGTGCTTGCGGACATTGGTCAGGGCTTCCTGGATCACCCGGTACGCCGCCAGGTCCACGGCGGCCGGCAGCGGTTCGGCGTCCGCCCCCACCTGCATGAGCACCCGTACCGGCAGTCCGGCGTGCCGGAAGGTGTCCAGCAGTTCGTCCAGCAGGGCCAGCCCCGGCGCCGGTTCCGTCGGCGCCTCCGGATCGCCCGACTGCCGCAGCAGCCCCACCGTGGCGCGCAGCTCGTTCAGGGCCGAGCGGCTCGCGTCCCGTACGTGGGCCAGGGCCTCCTTCGCCTGGTCGGGCCGCTTGTCCATGACGTGCGCGGCCACTCCCGCCTGCACGTTGACCAGGGCGATGTGGTGGGCCACCACGTCGTGCAGGTCCCGGGCGATGCGCAGCCGCTCCTCGGCGACCCGTCGCCGGGCCTCCTCCTCGCGGGTCCGCTCGGCCCGCTCCGCCCGCTCCCGTATGGCGTCGATGAACGCCCTGCGGCTGCGCACCGCGTCCCCGGCGGCCGCGGCCATCCCGGTCCAGGCGAAGATGCCGATGTTCTCCTGCGCGTACCAGGGCAGCGGGCCGGCCAGCATCGCCACGCCGGTCAGCCCGGCCATCGTCACGAGCCCGATCCGCCAGGTGGTCGGCCGGTCGGTGCGGGAGGCCACCGTGTACAGGGCGATCACCGCGGACATCGCGACGGGCGCCCGCGGCTCTCCGGTGGACAGCTCCAGCAGCGAGACCCCGCAGGTGACGGCCAGTACGGTCCACGGCCTGCGGCGGCGCAGTACCAGCGCGGCCGAGCCGATCAGCATCAGCAGCAGGGAGAACGGTTCGGGGGTGCGGGTCCCGAAGGTGGGCCCGTGCGGTCCGTGCGGATCGGCGAAGGACCCGACGACCATGGAGACGAACGCCCCGAACGCGAGCACGGCGTCGGTGGCGAGCGGGTGCGCCCGCATCCACTGCCGGGTGGGGGCGAAGGGCCCGAGGTCTGTCGTCACCCCGATACGGTACGACCTCCCGGCCGGCGGGCTTCCCTACAGGAGGGGCGGGGGTCTGCGGACGATCCGGGCGCGGGAGCGGGCGGGTCCCCACTTCGCGCGGAGCGTGCACACGGCCATCACGGCGGCGATGGCCGCCAGGTGCTCCTTGCCCGCCAGGTTGTCCTTGAACAGCACCTCGCCGATCATCACGAGGATCACCAGCGCCCCGGTGAAATACGCCCGGTAGCGCCAGCAGACGTAGATCGCGAGGCCCACCACGGCGGCGGACGGGCCGGTGTCGTTGACGATCCGGTCGGACAGCGGCAGGCCGAAGGGGTGGTCGGGGCCCAGGGAGAGCGCGATGCGGGCGTAGGTGGTCCCGGCGAGGGTCGCGATGTAGCCGATCAGCAGGGTGCGCCACCAGCCGATGCAGATCTCCGAGATCCCGAACACCAGCAGGATCTGGGCGAGGGCCCCCCACACCGGCAGGTCGAGGGCGGGTACGAACAGTGACAGCGGCGTGCGCAGCACGGCGAGCCACAGGGGGTCGACGGCCTTGACGGACCCTAGGTTCTGGACGGGCTGGAAGCCCCACGACGTGTTCTGCACGACCTGGAAGAAGGAGGTCAAGCAGACCGCGCCGATGGTCATCGGGATCGCGCGCCACTTGTCGCGGACGAGCGCGTCCCGGATGGTCCAGAACATGGGGCCCCACTCCCGGCGGGCGAACCGCCGTAGTGGGGCCGTCGACCACGACGTCAACGAATCGTCTCCAGATGTCTGCGGTGCAGCCACTTCGGCAGGCCGGGTGCTTCCAGGAAGCCCTCGGCCCGGCCCGCCGCCACACCGATGCGCAGCAGGTCGGAACTCTTCTCGAAGAGCATGAACCGCGGCTCCCAGATCGGCCGGTATTTGGCGTTGGCCCGGTAGAGGGACTCGATCTGCCACCAACGGGAGAAGAAGCTCAGCAGGGAGCGCCACATGCGCAGCACCGGTCCCGCGCCGAGCTTGGACCCCCGCTCGAAGACGGAACGGAACATCGCGAAGTTCAGTGAGACCTGTGTGACGCCGATCTCCTTCGAGCGTTCCAGGAGTTCGATGACCATGAACTCCATCAGGCCGTTCTCGGAGTCCCGGTCACGGCGCATCAGGTCGAGCGACAGGCCCTTGGGGCCCCACGGCACGAAGGACAGCACGGCCCGCAGGTCGCCGTTGCCGTCGGTGCACTCCAGCATCACGCACTGGCCGTCGTCGGGGTCGCCGAGGCGGCCCAGGGCCATGGAGAAGCCGCGCTCGGTCGCGCCGTCGCGCCAGTCGTCGGCCCGCTTGAGGAGGACGTCCATCTCCTCCGCCGGGATGTCGGCGTGGCGGCGGATGCGGACCGTGTACCCGGCCCGCTTGACCCGGTTGAAGGCCTGCCGGACGGTCCGCATCGCGCGGCCCTCCAGCGTGAACTCGTCGGTCTCCACGATGGCCTCGTCGCCGAGCTCCAGGGCGTCCAGGCCGTGCCGCGCGTAGATCTGCCCGGCCTCCTCGCTGGCGCCCATCACGGCCGGCACCCAGCCGTGCTCGCGGGCCTCGGCCAGCCACGGCTCGATCGCGCCCGGCCAGGCCTCGGGGTCGCCGATGGGGTCGCCGGAGGCCAGCGAGACCCCGCCGACGACGCGGTAGGTGACGGCGGCCTTGCCGGTGGGGGACCAGATCACGGACTTCTCGCGGCGCAGCGCGAAGTAGCCGAGCGAGTCGCGGTCGCCCTGCTTGGCGAGCAGCGCCCGCAGCCGCTCCTCGTCCTGCGGGGTGAGCGGGTCGACGGCGCGGCGCGAACGGAAGGCCGCGAACAGCACGGCGAGCAGCAGCAGCATCGACATCACGTTGATGAAGACGTCCACCCAGGCGGGCGTGGTGATCGCGTTGTACGCCTTGTCGTCGGGCGCGAGCGTGATCAGTCGCATCACGCCGTACCGCCAGCGGGCCAGGAACGTCGCGTCGGCGCGGTCCGGGTCCGTGTTGGTGGCGCCCACCAGCAGCGCGGCGATCAGCGAGGTCAGCAGCAGGCCGACGGCGGCGACGGCGGTGGCCAGCTTCGGGTTCGAGCGGTCGCCCTTGGCGTAGAACTCGTGGCGGCCCACCAACAGCGCGCCGACGAAGGCGGCCGTCAGGGCGAGCGAGACCCAGTTCTGGGCGTGGTCGCGGAACTCCGGGTAGCACAGGTTGAACTCGCCGCTCGTGCACGGGGCGAACGCGGCGACCGCGAAGGCCAGCAGCAGCATGCCGCTGACCACCAGGTTCAGGATCCACGCGGCCCGCTTGCGGCGGCCCATGGTCACCGCGAGCAGCATCGAGAACAGGCCGGACGCGAACCCGGCCGTCAGCAGGTACGGGGTGTAGAAGTCGGCGGTGTTGTGCCTGCGCAGGTCCTGCCCGAGCGAGAGCCACACCGCGCTGAGGAAGTTCACGAAGGTGACGGCCCGCAGGTACCAGACCGCGAAGGCGGCGCTGCGCCTCGACGAGGCGCTTCCTCTGCGGCTCTCGGCCTTCGCGGCGGACTCGCCGCCGGACTCCTTCTTGTTGTTGGAACCCTTGCCGGAGGCCTGATCGAGGCTCCGGTCGGTGTCTGCGCTGGTCAAGCGGACCTCTCCCATGAAAAGCGATGATATGGGGCGTCACCGTCCACAGGCAGTGCGAGCACTGCGGACTGGTCAGGCCCGTAGTGCCCGGTTTTTCAGTCCGTCGGCTGTTCCACAGCCGCCCTCTCCGGCAGTTCCGCCGCGAGTGCGGCGGCCGCCTGGACCAGGGGGAGTGCCAGCAAGGCCCCGGTTCCTTCCCCCACTGTGACGCCGTGGTCGAGCACGGGGTTGAGTGCCATCCGGTCCAGGGCCTTGGCCTGGCCCGGTTCCCCGCTGGTCTGTCCGGCCAGCCACCAGTCCGGAGCGCGGAAGGCGGCCCGCTGGGCCACCAGTCCGCAGGCCGCCGAGACGACCCCGTCGAGGATGACCGGCGTGCGGCGTACCGCGCACTGGAGCAGGAAGCCGGTGATCGCGGCGACGTCCGCGCCGCCGACCGCCGCCAGCAGTGCCATCTGGTCGCCGAGGACCGGGCGGGCCCGGCGCAGCGAGTCCCTGACGGCGGCGCACTTGCGCATCCAGGCCAGGTCGTCGATCGGCACCCCGCCGCGACCGGTGACCACGGACGCGTCCGTTCCGCAGAGCGCGGCGACCAGGACGGCCGCCACGGTGGTGCCGCCCACGCCGATGTCGCCGAGGACGACCAGGTCCGTACCGGAGTCGGCCTCCTCGTCGGCGATCCGGATGCCCAGGCGCAGTGCGGCCTCGGCCTCCTGCGCCGTCAGCGCGTCCTCCACGTCGATCCGGCCGCTGCCGCGCCGTACGCGGTGCCGGGTCACGTCCTCGGGCAGCAGCCCGGGGTCGCAGTCCAGTCCCGCGTCCACGACGCGCACGCCCGCGCCGAGCCGCCCGGCCAGGATGGAGACCGGGCTGGTCCCCTCCAGGACGGAACGGACCAGCTCGTGGGTGCTGCCCGCGGCCCGTGCCGAGACACCCTGGGCGGCGATCCCGTGGTCGGCGGCGAACAGCACGACGCGCGGCCGGTCGATCGGCTTCACCGGGACCCGCCCCTGTGCGGCGGCCAGCCATTCGGCGAGGTCGTCGAGCCGTCCCAGCGCGCCGGGCGGCACGGCCAGCCGCTCACGGCGATCCTCGGCGTCACGCCGGACGCCCCCGTCGGGGCGTTCGATCAGATCGGAGAAGTCGTCGAGATTCAGCGTGGTCATTTGCCAGAGACTACAGCCGGTCAGGCCCTCCCTCAGGGGCGCTCCCGCCGATCCCCTGGCGGGCCGTCACCCGGGCTGCTCCTTGAGGGCGAGCGGCTGCCCCGCCACCACCAGCAGGACGTGCTCGCACTCGCCCGCCACCGCGTTGTTGAGGCGGCCCAGCTCGTCGCGGAACCGCCGTCCCGCCGCGGTCGCGGGGACCACGCCGGCACCCACCTCGTTGCTGACGAGCACCACCCGGCGGCGCGTCGCGCGGACCGCCGCCACGAGGTCGGCCATCCGTCCGCGCAGTTCCTTTTGGCCGCCGGCCGCCCAAACCGAGTCGTCCCAGGCTCCGGCCCGGTCCATGGCGTCGGTGAGCCACAGCGCGAGGCAGTCGATGAGCAGCGGGGGGCCGGCCCGCTCCAGCAGCGGCACCAGCTCGCAGGTCTCCACCGTCCGCCAGCCGGCCGGACGCCGCTCGCGGTGCAGGCCGACGCGCTGGGCCCACTCCGCGTCGCCTTCGCGGGTGCCGCCGGTGGCGACGTAGACCACCTCCGGGAAGGACTCCAGCCGGCGCTCCGCCTCGAAGGACTTGCCCGAGCGGGCACCGCCCAGCACCAGGGTGCGGCGCGGTACGTCCGGCACCGCGTGGTAGTCGCCCGCCACCACCGTGGTGCCGTCGGGCACCACGCGGGCCCCGGCGGCCGCGCACCGGCGTTCCAGTTCCCGGCCCGGTGGGGTGTCGTGGTCCACGTGCACGGCGATCACGTCGGTGGCCGGGCCGACGGCGCCGCTCGCGCGCAGCCGGGCCAGGGCCTCGGGGCGGCCGAGCACGTCCGCGAGGACCACGTCGTACGCGCGCCGCGCCGTCTTACCGTCGGTGCCGGCGGGCGCCCCGCCCGGCGGCAGGTACAGCAGCCTGCTCCCGTCCGGGCCGGTGACCTCGTACCCGGTGCCCGGCGCGTCCATCGGCACCGCCCGCACCCGGTGCCCGCTGATCACCGCGAGTTCGCGCCCGTCCGGCACCCGGCCCGCGGCGGGCAGTCCGGGCGGCAGCTCGACGGGCGGCCCGTCGTGCGGGTGCGTCAGCAGCACCTGCCGTACGCCGGCCAGCGAATGCCCCGCGCGGGCCCCGGCCAGTACCGCCCCGGGCGTCAGGTCCAGCAGCAGCGCGCCGTCCACGAGGACGGCGGTCGCGGCGCGGGCGAGCGTGCCCACGGAGACCGCGCAGGCGGCGCAGGGACAGCCGGGGCGGGGCAGTCCTTCAGGGGTACCGGTGCCGAGCAAGGTGAGTTCCACACAGAGATCCTCCCGCGTCGCCGGTACTGGTGCGCGTCCGGTTACTCTGCGGGCACACTCATGCCGAGAAGCGTGAGATCGCGTGCGAGCAACGGAGGCGGACATGGTGTGGACATGGCGGTTCGAGAAGGCCGACGGCGCCGAGACGAGCCCGGCGGTGGAACCGGAGGAGTTCACCACCCAGGGGGACGCCGAATCCTGGATCGGCGAGGTCTGGAAGGAACTCCTCGACGGGGGCGCGGAGCAGGTCACCCTCTTCGAGGACGACACCCTGATCTACAAGATGAGCCTCAGCGCGGCCGCCGAGGCGTAGCCCCCGTACCGGGGTCCGGGGCTAGCCCCGGACCCCGCACAGGTGCAGGAGTGCAGCCACCGAGCGGTAGGGGTCGGTCCGGCCGGCGCGTTCCTCGGCGGCGAGCAGTGCTTCGAGTTCCTCGTCCGGCGGGAGTTCCGCGCCGGCCTCGGTGCCGTCGGTGAAGACCCGTACGCCGTACCAGGTGGAGAGCGGCGCACCGATGCCGGACAGGGTGGCCGTCAGGTCGGCCAGCCGGTCGGCGCGCACGTCCAGACCGAGCCGGTTCGTGTAGTCGACGGTGTCGAAGGCCGCGAGCGCCCCGGACCAGTCCCCGGCCAGCCCCGGCCGCAGCGCGAGGGCGTCGCCGTTGCGCACCAGCAGGGACAGCAGACCGCCCGGCGCCAGCATGCGGGCCAGGCCGGCGAGCATCGCGTCGGCCTCGGGGACGTACATCAGCACCCCGTGGCACAGCACCACGTCGAAGCTGCCCGGCACGAAGTGGGCGCCCGTCTCGCGGCCGTCGCCCTCTAACAGCTGGACGCGGTCGCGGATCCCGGCCGGCTCGGCGGCCAGCGCCGCGTGCGCGACCGCCAGCATGTCGGGGTCCTGCTCCAGGCCGGTGACCTTGTGGCCGGCGCGGGCGAGGCGCAGGGCCTGCGTGCCCTGGCCCATGCCGACGTCGAGGACGCGCAGCCGCTGCCCGACCGGGAAGCGGTGCGTGATCTGTTCCTCGACCTGCCGGCCCACGAGTTCCTGCCGGACCGCGTTGCGCAGTCCGCCCAGGCCTTCGAGCCAGAGCCGGGCCCCCTGTGCGAAGTCCTCGCTCAGGGCCGTTCCCCGCGCTTGACCTGCGGCTTGGGCAGGCGAAGTCGGCGCATCTGGAGGGTGCGCATCAGGCCGTACGCGATCGCGCCGCGGCGCGGCTCGTTCGCGAAGCGCTCGTTCAGCGCCTTGCGGAGGCGGAACGCGAGGCCGATGGAGTCGAGGATGATCAGGACGATCACGCCGAGCCACAGCATCAGCGAGATGTTCTGGAGCTGGTTCACCCGGATCATGCTCAGCACCAGGATGATCACGGCCAGCGGCAGGAACATCTCGGCGACCGAGAAGCGGGAGTCCACGAAGTCGCGGACGAAGCGGCGGACGGGGCCCTTGTCGCGGGCCGGCAGGTAACGCTCGTCGCCGTTGGCCAGCGCCTCGCGCTGTCTGGTCATCTCTTCCCGGCGGCGTTCACGGGCTCGCTTGGCATCCTCCTTGCGGTTGCCGGTCGAGGCCACCACGGCCTTGCGCTGCGACTGGGCCACAGCACGCTTCGGCGTCGGGCGGCCCTTCGGGGCCTGCGGGTCACGGGGCTGCGAGAGGTCGGCGCTCGCCTTGTCGGCGGCGGCGGCCTTCTCTTCCTTGGAGGAGCGGCTACCAAACACAAAACCCAAGCGTACGTGGTCGGGGGCACGGGCCCCACCTCCGCGGGGAACGATCCGGCAACGGCGGGCGTCTTCCCAGTGCGGGGGTTCCGCCGGTCTCGGGGATCACCTACTCCTTACGCCTGATACGGCGCCGGGGTACTCGTCCTGGAGGAGGAGCGCATCCGTACTCGAACAGTGCGGTAATGGAGACAGGGCCCGTACTGTGGGTCCTGTCGGTGACCTGGAGCACAGTCCGTCTAGAAGGGGGCGCGCGAAGCCCATGAGCGGTGTCATGAAGCGTATGGGGATGATCTTCCGCGCGAAGGCGAACAAGGCCCTTGACCGGGCCGAGGACCCGCGCGAGACCCTCGACTACTCGTACCAGAAGCAGCTGGAGCTGCTGCAGAAGGTGCGCCGCGGCGTCGCCGACGTGGCGACCTCCCGCAAGCGCCTGGAGCTGCAGCTCAACCAGCTCCAGGGCCAGTCCGCCAAGCTGGAGGACCAGGGCCGCAAGGCCCTCGCCCTGGGCCGCGAGGACCTGGCGCGCGAGGCCCTGTCCCGCCGCGCCTCGCTCCAGCAGCAGGTCAGCGACCTGGAGGTGCAGCACCAGACCCTGCAGGGCGAGGAGGAGAAGCTGACGCTCGCCGCCCAGCGCCTGCAGGCCAAGGTGGACGCCTTCCGGACGAAGAAGGAGACCATCAAGGCCACCTACACGGCCGCGCAGGCGCAGACCCGCATCGCGGAGTCCTTCTCCGGCATCTCGGAGGAGATGAGCGACGTCGGTCTGGCCATCCAGCGGGCCGAGGACAAGACCGCCCAGCTCCAGGCCCGCGCCGGCGCGATCGACGAGCTGCTGGCCTCCGGCGCCCTCGACGACCAGAGCGGTCTCGGTTCCAAGGACGACATCCAGGCCGAGCTGGACCGCCTCTCCGGCGGCACGGACGTGGAGCTGGAGCTCCAGCGGATGAAGGCCGAGCTGGCGGGCGGCCCGTCGGCGCAGCAGCAGGCCATCGAGGGCGGCGCCCCCGGCACGGGAGCGCCGTCGCAGACCCCGCACCGGTTCGACAAGCAGTAGGACAGGGGCCCGTCATGATTGTCCGCATCATGGGGGAGGGGCAGGCGAAGCTGGCCGACAGCCACTTCGCCGAGCTCGACGCGCTGGACGACGCGCTGCTCGCGGAGATGGAAGCGGGCGACGAGGAGGGCTTCCGGCGCACGCTGGGTTCGCTGCTCGACGCCGTCCGCCGACTGGGGACACCGCTCCCCGATGACGCGCTGGAGCCGTCCGAACTGATCCTGCCCGCGCCCGACGCCTCGCTGGAGGAGGTCAGGCAGATGCTCGGCGACGGCGGCCTGATCCCGGGCTGACGCCCCGCCGCTCGCTGCTCGACGTCCGCCCCACCCGGGTCACCCGGCGGGCCGGACACCCCGAAGGCCACAGGGCCCGCTCCCGTACGTCACGGGGGCGGGCCCTTCTTCACTTCACGGGCGGGCCCTTCGCCGTCAGTCCGGGGTGCCGCCGATGAACTCCTCGAACCTGCGGCGCGGCCGGGCCCAGCGCCGGTCGTGGTGGAAGGCCCGCAGTCCCGCCTTGGCCCGCGCGCGCGGGCGGTTCGCGTAGAACCTCTTCGCGTACGGCGACCCGGGCCGGGCCAGGCGCACCGCTCCGATCAGCGCCACGAAGGGGATCACCGTCCCGAACACCGCCGTGCGGGGCTTGCCCTTCCACAGGGCGACCAGGGCCAGGAAGAAGTTCATGGAGGTGTTCATGACCACCAGGCCCCGGCTGTGCCGCTCGTCGGCGGTCAGTTCGTTCACCCCGAAGGGCAGGAAGCCGCCCAGCACCAGCGCGACCACCGCGGCCGTCAGCACCACGACCTCCACGCTCTTGCGGCCCTGCTCGCTCCAGTAGACGTCGTCGAGGTGCAGGATCAGCGCGAACTCGTCCAGTACCAGCCCGGCCCCGAGCCCGAAGAGCACGGCCGAGAGGCCCGCGCCGAAGCTGTGCTGGCCGCTGCCGACCGCGCCGAACCCGCCGACGATCACGAGGACCACCCCCGGGACCACGTGGTGGACGTGCAGCCCGCCCGGGGTGATGTTCTTGAAGGGCCCCCGGCCGGCCCGGATCAGCCGCGTGATCACCCGCGTGACCAGGAACGACAGCACGAAGGACAGCAGGGCGAGCAGGAGCGGCAGCTTGCCCGGCTCGATGATGTTCCGGTACCACCAGTGACCCACGACACCCGCTTCCCTTTTTGCGCGTATTGAGCAATTTACCGCCGACTCCGAAGGGGTAGCGTTCGCGCCGATGACAGATTCCTTCGATGATCCACCACCGGCGCCGCCCTCCGAGCGCGCCTCCTTCCGGGACGGGATCCGCTTCGCGTTCGGCACGCTGACCGTGCTGCCCGCGCGGATCACCCGCTGGGACCGGCCCGCCGCCCGCAGCGGCATGGCCTGCGCGCCGCTGGCCGGCCTCGCCGTCGGCCTGCTCGCCGCCGTGCCCGGCACCCTGCTGCTCCTCCTCGGGGGCGGCCCGCTGCTCGCCGCGGCCGTCACCGTTGCCGTCCCGGCCGCCCTGACCCGCGGGCTCCACCTCGACGGCCTCGCCGACACGGCCGACGGTCTGGGCAGTGCCAAGCCCGCCGAGGACGCCCTGCGGATCATGAAGCAGTCCGACATCGGCCCCTTCGGCGTCATCTCCCTGCTCATCGTGTTCCTGGTGCAGGTCGCCGCGCTGGCCGACATCTACGCCGACGGCTGGGCCCACGGCGCCCTCGCCGCCGTACTCGCCGCCGTCACCGCCCGGCTCGCCATGACCCTGGCCTCCCGCGAGGGAGTCCCCGCCGCCCGGCCCGAGGGCCTGGGCGCGGCCGTCGCCGGCGTGGTCCCGCGCGGCGCCGCCGCCGCGGTCGAGATC
>NZ_JBGWAB010000127.1:0-22237 GCF_041862025.1 Streptomyces sp. AB3(2024) | reverse complement strand
CGCCCGCGCATGTTGATCCTCGCGCCCGCCCCCAGGGCCACCCCGGCCGCCAGCGCCGGCGCCATCACCGACGCCGGCCTCGGCGGGGACGCCGCGGCGGCCACCCCCGCCCAGGCCTCGGGGGCCGGCGCGCCCGCCGAACCGGCCGCCGCGCCGGCCCGGGACGCGGAACCGGCCGCCCTCTCCAGCGCTCCGGCGAACGAGAACGCCCGCGGCATGGTCTACGACGGCCTGGAGGCCGCCCCCAAGGGCGACCGCTGCGTCGGCGTCTACCGCACCGACGCCGGACTCTGCACCCACGGACCCGACGCTCCCCCCGGGGGCGTGGACATCAAGCAGGACGTCCAGCCCGTGGTCCGCACCAAGGCCCCGGCGGCCGACCCCGCGGCGCCCGCCTCCGCCGACCCGGCCGCCACTGAGGGCGGCGGGCGTCCTCAGGACGCGCCCGCGGCCGACGCCCGTACGGCCGCCTCCAAGGCGGCCCCCGCCCCGCCGGCCTCCGGCAGCCAGGGCATCGCGGCCGGACCGGCCGGCCAGACCGTCCAGTGCGACGGCGACGGGACCTCGGGCAACCGGGTCCAGGTCGTCTACGCCCACGGCCCCGGCCGCGACCGCTACGCCGAGTACCTGGCCTCCTTCCGCAAGTGGGCGGCCGACGCCGACCTCATCTACTCGGCCAGCGCCAAGGAGACCGGCGGTGTCCGGCACATCCGCTACGTGACGGCCGCCGACTGCACCCCGTCCGTGATCAGCATCGAGCTCCCGGACTCGGCCCTCGCCGAGTTCAGCGCCACCAACGCCGCGCTCGCCGGCAAGGGCCTGGACCGCCGCGACCGCAAGTACATGATCTTCTCGGACACCCAGATCTACTGCGGCATCGGCACCTTCAACGGCGACGAGCGGCCCGGCCAGAACAACCTGAGCAACTTCGGCCCCTCCTACGGGCGCACCGACTCGGGCTGCTGGGGCGGGCACACCGCCGCGCACGAACTCGGTCACAACCTCGGCGCGGTCAACAACAGCGCCCCCAACACCAGCCGTGGCGCCCACTGCACCGACGAGTTCGACGTCATGTGCTACTCGGACACCCCGTACTACCCGCAGATGCGCAACGTCTGCACGAACCAGGCGTCCGAGAACATCCTGGACTGCAACCACGACGACTACTTCCACACCAGCCCGAAGCCGGGCAGCTACCTGGCGACCCACTGGAACATCGCCGACAACCAGTTCCTGATGCGCACCGACGGCGGCGGCACCGGGCCCAATCCGAACCCGAACCCCAGCCCCAGCCCCACGGCCAAGCCCACCCCCTCGCCCACCAAGAAGCCCACGGGCGGAACGGTCGTGACGGCCGGCCAGATCCAGGCCGACTCGGTGGTGCTGAGCTGGCCCCGTACGGAGGGCGCCGCCTGGTACCAGGTGCTGCTGAACGGCAAGCACCTGACCTGGGTGCAGTCCACCTCCCTGCGCGTCTACGGCCTGCGCGCCGGCACCGACTACACCGCCGCCGTCTCGGTCCGCGACACGGCCGGCCGTGACAGCGGCCCCGGCAAGGCCACCTCCTTCCGCACGACCTCCACCGGCGGCGGCGCCACCACCCCGGGCAGCCGCTACGTGCTCGGCAACGGCAGCAGCGGCATGGCCGCCGAGGTCTGGGACGGCCGCACCGCCGACGGGACCGTCCTGGTGGCGGGCCGGACCAACGGCTACGCACAGCAGCAGTGGTACTTCGACGACGCCGGCAACGGGCTCGTGCGCATCCGGTCCGCCGTCTCCGGCAAGTGCCTGCAGCCGGGCGGCGCCCCGGCCGCCGGGATGTGGGTCTCGCAGCAGCCCTGCGGGAACGCCGCGTCGCAGCAGTGGCGACTGACCACCCGGGACGGCTCGACGACCGTCTCCGACCCGAGCGGCGGCTTCGCCCTCGCGGTGAGCAACCGTCCCTACTACGGGAACTGGCTGCTCGAACTCCAGCGCGCGGACGGCCGTCCCGCGCAGGCCTGGACGGCCCGCAAGGCGGGCTGACCCACCGCTCCGGAGGGCGGCCGCTCCCCCGGCCGCCCTCCGGCTCCGCGCCCCCACGCATCCCCCCACACGCTTCCCCCAGGCCCCCCACGCCCCTCGCCCCCCACAGACAGACATCCCCTCATCCCGTTGCCTCCCCACCTCCCGCCTGGAGCACCATGACCACGCGCCCGCGCCCCCTCCCGTTCCCCGCCGCCCTCGGACTGGCCCTGCTGCTGCCCGTGCAGGCCGTCGCCCTGGCCGGCGCCGCGCACGCCCACGGGGACACCCTCAAGGTGGTGATCACCGGTCAGCAGGCCGGGCGGGTCACCGCCGACGTCACCTGGGAGAACGACGGCGACGCCGTCGAGGAGGCCGTCGCGGCCACCGTGAACGCGGTCAGTGCCGACGGGGCCCGTACGGCGGGACCGTGGCGGCTGGTCCGCGGCACCGGCGGGGCCGCGACGTGGACGACGGCCGAGGCGCTGCCGCCCGGCACGTGGACGGTGACCGTCGACGCGGGCTTCCCCTCCCTGGGGCACGCACAGCGGGAGGTGGCCGTCCCGGTGGTGGACCCGGCCCCGCCCACCGCCTCCTCCGGCGCCTCCCCCGCCGCCTCCCCCTCCGGCGCCCCGGTGACCACGACCCCGCAGGCTCCCCCGGCGTCCGCCACCCCGAGCGCCTCCCCGGCCACCTCCCCCGCCTCCGACTCCGGCACCGCCGGCTGGTGGACCACCGCCGGGGTGGCCGGGATCGCCCTGGTCGGCGCCGCCGCCGGCATCCTGCTGCGCCGCAGGCGGCTGCGGCGGCCCTGACGGAGTGTCGCCCCGCACCGTCGCGCCGCGGACCGGCATGGTGGTCCCGGCAGTGACCGGCGGTCCGGCGGATGTGGCGGGAGAGGGCGATGAAGGGCACCGAGGTACTCGTGGACGGCTTCGAACGCGTCCGGGAAGTGGTCCACGAGGTGGTCGACGGACTCTCTGCCGAGGAACTCAACGCCCGGACCGACCCGGCGGCGAACTCGATCGCCTGGCTCGTCTGGCACCTGACGCGGGTGCAGGACGACCACGTGGCCGACGCCGCCGGGCTGGCCCAGGTGTGGCGGGAGCGGGGCTGGGCCGACCGCTTCGGCCTGCGGCTGCCCGTCGGGGCCACCGGGTACGGGCACACCGCGCGGCAGGCGGCGGCGGTCCACGTGGACGAGTTCGCGCTGCTGCTGGGCTACTTCGACGCCGTGCACGAGCACACCCTGCGGTTCGTGCACGGCCTCGCGGCGGCCGACCTCGACCGGGTGGTCGACGACCGCTGGGACCCGCCGGTCACCCTGGGCGTGCGCCTGGTCAGCGTGCTGGCGGACGACCTCCAGCACGCGGGCCAGGCCGCCTTCGTCCGGGGCGCCCTGGAGCGGCTGGAGTAGCGCGCCGACGGGCATAGGGTGGTGGCCCGTGACGACACCTGTGAACTCCCGTTTCGGCGACGCCTTCCTGTTCGAAGCCGAACGCCACGCCGCCTGGGGCGCGGCGCAGCTCCAGGCCCTGACGGCCTTCGTGCCCGCGGGCGACTGGACCGCCGACCTCGACGCCTGCCTCTACCGCCAGGGCGGCCTCGACCTGCGCGTGTCCGTACTGGGGACCTACGACCTCTCCCAGGGTTCCTGGATGTGGGGCTGGGCCAACCCGGGGCTGCAGGGGACGCCCGTGGTCGCGCTCGCCGGGCGCGCCGGGGAGTACGGGCGGGCGTACGGCATGGCCGAGTTCGCGCAGGAGACGCTGGACCTGTCGGGCTTCGCCGACCCGCGCCGGGCCGCGGAGACCCTCGCCTTCGCCGCGATGGGGGTCACCGGCGCACCGGGATACCTCAGTGTGCAGGCCGGTCCGGACACGCAGTTGTACCTGCTCGCCGACGACCCGCGGGTGCCGCGCCCCGCCTTCGACGCCACGGCGCTCCCGGGGGCGCTCACCTCGGCGATGGGCCTGATCGGGCACTCCCCGTACGCCATGGCGGCGGGCTACTTCGAGCACTTCGGCCTGCCGCAACACCAGGAGCCCGGCCGCATCACGGCCACCCTGCCCGGGAACCTGGGGGCCGAGGTCACCTTCGACGAGCTGGGCCGCATCGCGAACATCCGCGTGACCCTCGCCGGCCACCACTGACGTGCGCCCCGGCCGCCCGTTCAGTCGGTCGGGGGCCGGTGGCCCGCCGTGGCGGTGCCGGAGTCGGCGGAGAGGTCCAGGGTGCGCGGGGCCGTCGGGTCGCGGAGGCTGTCGTCCACCTCGCAGCGGCCCCAGCCCACGTGGCTGGTGACGCGGTAGCGGGTGGCCGTGGGGAGGGTGAGGTCGAGCCGGCCGGCGCCGGCGCGGCCGGTGACGCGGTCCGGCGGGGTCACGAAGCGGACGTCCGCCCGGCCGGAGCCCGCGCGGACGTCGGCCTGCCGGGAGGCGAGGCCGACGGCGTGGAGGGTGCCGGAGTCGACGTCGGCCCGCAGGAACCCGCGCAGGCCGGAAAGGTTCAGCGAGCCGGACTGCACCTTCGCGTCGACGGTGCCCTCCAGACCGCTGACGCTGATCCGTCCGGAGATTCCGGACACCTTGACCGGGACCCCGGTGGGCACCGTCACGGCCAGCCGTACGGAGCAGCCGAGTTCGTCGGCCACCACGACGGTGTCGCCGGGGCAGCGCGGGGTCAGCCTCAGGGTGTCGCCGAGCCAGCTCTCCTCGATCACCGGTGGCCCGAAGGACCAGCGGACGTCGGCCCGGTAGCCGATCTCCTGGTCGCCGCGCGGGGTGACGTCCACGTTCGCCGCACCGGCGACGATCTCGACGGCGGTCACCGTCCGTCCGGCGCTGTCGCCCACCAGGACGCCGGTGTGGCCGCTGCTCTTCGCCCACGCCTGCCAGCCGGCCGGGAGGAGGACGAGGACGGCGCCGAGGACGGCGGCGCAGTACCAGGCACGACGGTGCCCGCTCCCGGCGGCGACGGGCGCGGGGCGGGTCACGGGGTGCCGTCCAGGAAGCGCAGCACGGCGAGGACCCGACGGTGGGCCTCGGCGGCCGGGGGCAGGTCGAGCTTGGCGAAGATGTTGTTGATGTGCTTCGCCACGGCGCTCTCGCTGACGACGAGCCCGTCGGCGATCGCCGCGTTGGAGCGGCCCTCGGCCATCAGCGCGAGCACCTCGCGCTCGCGCGGGGTCAGGCGTTCCAGCGGGTCGGGCCCGCCGCCGCGGCGCAGCAGCAGCTGGGCGACGACCTGCGGGTCGAGGGCGGTGCCGCCTCCCGCGACCCGGCGCAGGGCGTCGATGAACTCCTCGACGTCGGCGACGCGTTGCTTGAGGAGGTAGCCGATGCCCGCGCCGTTCTGGGAGGACAGCAGGTCGGCGGCGTAGCGCTCCTCCACGTACTGGGACAGCAGCAGCACGGCCGTGCCGGGGCTCTGGCTGCGGATCACCAGGGCGGCCCTGACGCCCTCGTCGGTGAAGCCGGGCGGCATGCGCACGTCCACGAGGGCGAGTTCGGGGCGGTGTTCCTCGACCGCGGCGAGCAGCCCTTCGGCGTCGCCGGTCTCGGCGCACACCTCGAACCCGGCCATTTCGAGGACTTTGACAAGACCTATGCGCAGGAGGACGGAGTCCTCGGCGATCACAGCCCGCACGGCAGCTCCACAGTGACGACGGTCGGGCCCCCGAGGGGGCTGTTGATCAATATCGTTCCGTCGACCGACCCTACGCGTTTGCGCAGGCCGACCAGGCCGGATCCGCCCGCCGGGTCCGCGCCGCCGACGCCGTCGTCGGTGACGACGATGCGCAGCAGGTCCCCGCGGTCGCCGGTGACGCGGCCGATCGAGACCGAACAGCGCCGGGCCCGGGCGTGCTTGGCCACGTTGGCGAGGGTCTCGGACACCACGAAGTAGGCGACGGCCTCGATGGTGGGGCCCGGCCGGACGGCGATGTCCACGGTGAGTTCGACGGGCAGCGGCGCGCGGGCGGCGATGCCGGAGAGCGCGGCGTCCAGGCCGCGGTCTTCGAGGACGGCCGGGTGCAGGCCGCGTACGAGGTTGCTGAGTTCCTCGATGGCCTCCTTGGCCTCGCGGTGGGCCTCGTCGATGACGGCCTTGGCCTCGGGCGGCAGGTCGCGGAGGGTGGCGCGGGCGATGCCGAGGTTCATGGCGAGGGAGACCAGCCGCTGTTGGGCGCCGTCGTGCAGGTCGCGCTCGATGCGGCGGCGTTCGAGGTCGGCGGCGTCCAGGACCCCGGCCCGGCTCTCGGCGAGGTCCTCGACGCGCCGCTCCAGTTCGCGGGCCCGGTTGGGGCCGAGGAGGGCGGCCGCCGCGACGGCGTCCAGCCGGGTCAGGGCCGCGGCCGCCCAGGGGGCGGCGAGCAGCAGCAGTGCGCCGAGCACGGTGATCGTGTCGCACTGGGACTGCCAGCCGGTGGGCGGCCCGAACGGTTCCTCCCGGGGCATCATCCAGGCCCAGGCGTACACGCTCGCGGCGGCGGCGCCGAGCGCCCAGGCGAGGACGAGGAGGGCGGCGCCGGTGGCGACGAGCGGGGCGGCCACGAGGTGGTAGCCGTACTGCCGCCAGATCGATTCGGAGCGCAGCCGTTCGGCGATGCCGCGGGCGGTCGTCCAGGGGTGTTCCCGGACGACGGGCGGTATGTCCAGGCCGAGCAGGGTACGGAAGCGGCTGCGCTGGACCCCGGTCAGGAGCGGGGAGCCCACGACGGCGAGCAGCAGCGGGTACGGGGTGTGGCCGGGGACCGCGATGAGCAGCAGGCTCCCGAGGACGAGGGGCAGCGTGGGCGCGATCGCCGCCGCGCCGAAGGCGGTGTTGCGCCAGGCCCACGCCGACCAGGGGGTGTGCGCGGCGATCCAGGTGTACGTACGCCGCAGGGCGCCGCGGTTTGTCATGTCCGTACGGTATGCGCAGTGATCACCGGCCCACCACCACCCTGGTGCCCGGTGGGGGGTGTACCTGGCACCACCCCCGGTTCGGACGGTGGAGCTACTGATCTTCGCGGCGCGCGGAACGAGAGTGGTGGTGTGCCCGGCGGACGGTCCGGCGGGCCGGAAGGAGACCCGCAGCCATGGCCCTCGCCGCCCCGCAGTTCCGGACCCGGCGCGCCCCCCGCCTGTCGACGGTGCTCACCTGCGCGGGGGTGGCGCTGCTGCCGTGGATGGTGGTGCTGGCCGCGACGATGCCGGCGACGGCCGAGGTGTCCAACTGGTCGGCCGCGTGGATCGGCCTCGACTCGATGCTGGCCCTCGGGCTGGCCGGGACGGGGGCGCTGTTGCGCAAGGGGGACCCGAGGGTGTCGCCGGTGGCGGCGGCCACCGCCGCGCTGCTCCTGATGGACGCCTGGTTCGACGTCACCACCTCGGCGGGCACGAGCGGTCAGGGCATGGCGCTCGTGCTGGCGCTCACTGCGGAGCTGCCGATGGCGGGGCTGTGTGCGGTGGTGGCCGCCCGGCGCGCGTCCTGAGACGGGCCGCCCGCCCGGGCGACGGGCCACGGGGTCCGGGCCCGGGAGGCCCGGTGCCGGTGCTACTCGACGACGAGCTCGACCGGGATGTTGCCGCGGGTGGCCTTGGAGTAGGGGCACACCTCGTGGGCCTGCTTGACCAGCAGGGCGCCGGTCTCGCCCGCGAGGGACTCGGGGAGCTCGACGCGCAGGGTCACGGCGAGGCCGAAGCCGCCGGCGTCCTGGCCGATGGAGGTCTCCGCGGTCACGGAGATGTCGCCGGTGTCGACCTTCATCTGGCGGCCGACGAGGCCGAGGGCGCTGGCGAAGCAGGCCGCGTAGCCGGCGGAGAAGAGCTGCTCGGGGTTGGTGCCCTGGCCGTTGCCGCCGAGTGCCGGGGGCATGGCGAGCGCGAGGTCGATCTGGCCGTCGGAGCTGACGGCGCGGCCCTCGCGGCCGTTGGCGGTGGCGACGGCGGTGTACAGCGCGTCCATCGGGAGGTCCTTTCGGAGGGGGTGGGGCGGTTCGTGGCCGCCCCTGACCACAAATAGAGCACACAATTCAGTTGTGCACAACTCAATCGCTCACGAGTGTGCTCCGGTACACTGGCGCGCATGACCGAGCAGCCCGCAGCCGCCCTCCGCGACCAGGACTTCCTCCGCCTCGACGGGCAGATCTGCTTCGCCCTGGGCGCCGCGAACCGGGCCTTCGGGGGTCTGTACCGGGTGGTCCTGAAGGACCTGGGCCTGACCTACCCCCAGTACCTCGTGATGCTGGTGCTGTGGGAGAACGGCACGACCCCGGTCAAGGAACTGGGCCGGCGCCTGCGGCTCGACTCCGGCACGCTCTCCCCCCTCCTCAAGCGGCTGGAGGCGGCCGGCCTGATCCGGCGCGAGCGCAGCGTGCAGGACGAACGGTCGGTGCACGCGGTGCTCACCGACGAGGGCACCGCCCTGCGCGAGCGCGCGGTGGAGGTCCCGCGCCGGATCGCGGCGGCCACCGGCTTCGAGCTGGCCGAGATCCGCGATCTCCACGTACGCCTGGCCCGCCTCACGGCCGCACTCGACGCGGCCGCCCCCCAGGACTGAGGGCGGCGGACGGTCAGGCGCTGCGTTCCATGGTGGGGCGCAGGCGCTCCAGCAGGGCGTAGAGCGTCGCACCCTCGGCCGCGTCCAGGGTGTCCAGCGCGCCGTGCGTGGCCTGCATCTCCTCGCGCACCCGGCGGATGGTCTCGCGCCCCTCGTCGGTCGCGACGACGTTCTTGACCCGCCGGTCGGCGGCGGAGGGCTCGCGCCGGACCAGGCCGCGCGCCTCCAGCCGGTCCACGATCCCGGTGACGTTCGAGGCGTCGCAGGCCAGGAGGTTCGCCAGGCCGCGCATCGGGACCGGACCCTCCAGCTGGGCGAGGACCTTCGCCTGCGTGGAGGTCAGTCCGTACCGGCCGGCCGCCGCGGCGAAGTCCCGCCACTGCGCGGTGCCGATGGCGGCGAGCAGCTCGAGGAGTTCCAGCTTGCTGGGGGCATGGGGGGCGGTGGCGCTCATACCCACGGAGCGTACGCCAGGATCATTGACATTATCAACCTTTTACTTGACCACCTTAACTATTGCTGGCTACCTTCGTCCAAGTACTTGATGACATCAAACATCTGCGTCCTGAAGCAGTAAGAAGGTCTTGCCAGTCATGAGCTCCGCCGCATCCGCCCCCGCCGAAGCGAGGAACAGGAACGAGACGGTCATCGTCTTCGCCCTGAGCCTCGCCGCCATGGTCGTGTCGATGATGCAGACCCTGCCCGTTCCGATCCTGGGCCTGATCCGCAACGACCTCGGCACCTCCACCGCCAACGTCAGCTGGGTGACCACCGCCACCCTGCTGTCCGCCGCCGTCTTCACCCCGCTGCTCGGCCGCTTCGGCGACCAGCACGGCAAGAAGCCCACCCTGGTGGCCGTCCTCGGCGTCATGGTCGCGGGCTCCGTGGTGGCCGCGCTGGCGACCTCGCTGCCGCTGCTGATCCTGGGCCGGGTGCTCCAGGGCGCCGCCACCGCGATCTTCCCGCTGGCCCTGTCCGTCCTGCGCGAGGAGGTCCGCCCGCAGAAGCTGCCCGGCGCGATGGCCCTCGTCAGCGGAACCCTGGCGTTCGGAAGCGGCCTGGCGCTCGTCGCGACCGGCCTGCTGACCTCCGGTGCCGACGCCGACTACCGCAACGCCTTCTGGATGGCGACCGGCTTCGCCACGCTGGCCCTGCTGGCCGTCGTCTTCCTGGTCCCGGCCACCCGCCACAAGACCGGCGGGCGCACCGACTTCCTGGGCGCGCTGACCCTGGGCATCGCCCTGCTGCTCCTCCTGCTCCCGATCTCGCAGGGCCACGAGTGGGGCTGGTCCTCCGCCCGTACGCTGGGCAGCTTCGCCGGCGCCGCCGTGATGACCGCCGTCTGGGTCCTGGTGGAGCGCAAGGTGAGCGAACCCCTCGTCGACATGAAGATGTTCGTCCACCGTCCGGTGCTCATGGCCAACCTGGCCGGCATCCTCGTCGGCTTCGGCATGTTCGCGAACTTCCTGGGCGTCTCCTACCTCGTCCAGATGCCCGAGAAGCTCACCGGCTACGGCTTCGACGCGTCCATCCTGCGCGCCTCCGTCGAGTTCCTGCTGCCCGGCGCGATCGTCTCGCTGCTCGCCTCCCCCGTCGGCGGCCAGCTGGTCCGCCACCGCGGTCCGCGCGTCGCGCTCGGCCTCGCCGCCGCCCTCGGCGCCGTCGGGTTCGGCTGGCTGGCCCTCGACCACGGCCACACCTTCTCGGTCATCGGCGCCGGTCTGGTCGTCGGCGCGGCCGTGAGCTTCGGCTACGCCGCCATGCCCGCCGTGATCATGTCGAGCGTCCCGCACCACCAGAGCGGCATCGCCAACGGCATCAACTCGATCTCCCGCTCCACGGGCAGCGCGATCGGCAGCGCCATCGTCACCACGATCCTGGCGTCCAAGACGATCGAGCACCTCCCGGCGGGCGTTCCGGCGCTGCCGGCCGAATCCGGATTCACCCTCACCTTCTGGATCGGGGCCGGCGCCTTCGCGCTGGTCGCCGTGATCAGCTGGCTCGGCCTGCGCTCCGGCCACGGGCCCCGGGTGGCCGAGACGGCCTCCCCGGCCGCCGCGCCCGCCGGCGCGAAGGCCCCGGAGAAGGACGCGGAGAAGGACGCGGAGAAAGTTTCGGCGAAGGTCTCGGACACCGCCGACGCCGTCTGATCCCCCGCCACCTCCCGCCCACAGCCCCCCGGTCCCACGGACCGGGGGGCTGTGTCGTGTCCGCGGTCGGCCGGCTTCGGGCCGCCCTGCGGACGGTGTTGTCAGTGGGGCTCGCTAGTCTCCCGACATACCGCAGCTCAGCAGGCGTTGGCGCCTTGCGCCGGGCTGCGCAAGACCATTTTCGGACAGGCGGAGGGGCACGGGCTGATGGCTTGGCTGGCGTTGGACGAGGGGTACGAGATCGCCCTCGTGGAGGGGCGGGTCGCGGTGCGGCGGCCCGCGGGGCGGCAGTTGAAGACGGTCCCGAAGGCGTTGCGCGACCATCCCGAGGTGGACCGGCTGCGCCGGCTCGCCGAGTGGCTCGACCGGCACGAGGCCGCCTGCGCCGCCCAGGTGGACACCTGGATGGTGTCCTCCCTGCCGGTGCCGACCGCCCTCCTCGCCCGGGTCTGGCCCGACGAGGCCTGGCAGGCCGCGCTGCGCGACCTGGCCGTCGTCCCCGACACCGACCCGGACGAGGTGGGCTTCCTGCGCGACGCCACCGCCGAGGGCGAGCTCAAGGTGGTCAACCTCGACGGCGAGACCGTACGGCTGCGCCCGCTCACGGTGACCCTGCCGCACCCGGTGCTGCTGCCCGACCTGGACGACGTAAGGGAGTTCGCGGCGGAACTGGACATCACCCAGCGGGTCGAGCAGATCCACCGGGCGACCTGGACCAAGCCCGCGGACCTCTCCCCCGCCGCCACCGAGGTACGGGACTACGCGGGCGGCACCTTCCCCTCCCGCTTCAGCCTCGCCGCCCGCGCCACCGGCCTCGGCTACCGGGTCGCCGGCGGCTATGCGACCTGCAAGGTGCGCGACTCGGGCCGGGCGGTGGAGGCGGCCGTGTGGATCGGCGAGCCCTACTGGGAGGACGAATCGGAGACCGGGCCGCTGAACTGGCACGACGGGGAGGGCCGGGCCGTACGGCTCGGCGAGGTCGGACCGGTGGCCTGGTCCGAGGGGATGCGGATGGCCGCGGCGCTGTACGCCGGGCGCAAGATCGAGGAGGGCGGGGACGCATGAGCACCACCGACACCGTGAGCACCACTGACACCACCGCGGGCGCCGAGGACGGCGAGGGCGCGAGCGCCGCGCTGCTGGCCGCCGGAGCCGTCCTGCCCGTCGGCACCACCGGTGCCGGGCCCGCCGCCGTCCCGCTGACCGCCCGCGCCTACCGTCACCCCGCGCTCGGGGACGACCGGGTCGTCGTCCGGCTCGCCGCCGCCGAGCTGGGCGCCGCCGAGGACCTCGCCGCCGGCTTCCTCGGCCTCGTACCGCAGGGCGAGCCGCCCGTCGTCGGTCTCGGCCGGCGCCAGGCGCTCGGCTTCCCCGAGTGGGTACTGGTGCACCACCCCGAGGACGGCCACCACGCGCTCGCCGTGGTCCCCGAGCTGGACCGGCTCGCACGGCAGGCCAAGACCAAGCCCAAGGCGGCCCTGGACGCCTGCCACGAGCTCGCCGACCGGCTCGCCCTCGCCGTCCCGCACTTCCTGCCCGTCTTCTACGAGCAGGCCGCGCGCGTCTTCCTCGCCGTCGAGAACACCACGTACGCCGCCCAGCTGTTCGGCCGGGCCCGGACCAGCGAGGCCGGCTACGGCCTGACCGTCGACGAGGACCGCCTCGACGCCGTCTTCCTCGAATTCGCCCTGGCCGGCGCCCTGCCGGTGAAGGTCCTCACCGGATACGGCAAGGAGCTCTCGGCGCGGGTCTCCCCCGCCGAGGCCCACGACCGCTTCCGCCGCCTGTGCGTACGCCGCACCGCGGGCGGGCTCCCGCCCTCGGCGCAGGCCACCACCGAGCTGCGCCGCCTCGCCCGCGCCGCCGGGCTGAGCAGCGGCGAACCCGAGCAGGAGTACCTCGCCGAACTGCTGCCGCTCCCCGCCACCCTGCGGGCCGCGGCCGGCTGGTGGAAGTCCCACCGCACCGCGCTGGTCGCACTGGCCCGGCGCGTGCCCCCGGTCCGCGGAACCCTGCTCTCGATGATGCCCGGCAGCGGCGGCGGCGAGGCCGGCGAACTGGCCGCGCTGTGGCTGGAGGTGCTGGAGGAATCGGGCGCCACCGCCGGACTCGCCGACGGCACCCTGCCCGAGGCTGAGCGTTGCCCCGACGGCACGGCCGGCTGGCTGGAGCGCTTCCACACCGCCCGCCACGCGGGCTGGGGTACCCCGCCGGCGCTGCCCGCCCTCCTCTCGCTCGTCACGCGCTGCGCCGAAAGGCTGCGCACCGAACTCGCCCTGCCGGAACGCGAGAACGGCCTGCGCCTGGCCCTCCAGGACGTGAACCTCCTCGACCTCCTGCTCTCCCTGGGCCTGCCGGTCGCCGATCCCGGCAACGCCTGGCAGGGCGTCATGGGCCTGGACCAGTGGGCCCAGTCCCCCGACCCGCGCGACCTGAGCGCGCTGTGCGCCGACGAACGGCTGCGGCCCGCCTTCCTGCGCACCCTGGACCGCTACAACGGAAACGGGTCCGGCGGTCGCGGAACCGTCCGGCGCCTGGCCGAATGCCCCGGCAGCCGCGCGCTGCTCGCCGACTGGGTCGGCCAGGTCGCCGCGGCCTCCACGGCAGCCGCACTGCCGGACCTGCCCGAGGCCATCCGGCGGCTGACCTGGCTCCCCGCGGAGGCCCTCGCGCTCGCCCCGCAGGAGGTCTCCCGGGCCGCCGCCGCCGACCTGGGCGAGATCCTCGCCCGCACCCTGCGCGGCGGCCTGTTCGAGGAACTCCTCTGGCCCGCCTGGGAAGAGGCCGTCACCGCGCTGTCGCCCGGCGGCAACCGGCGGAACCTGACCGTCATGGACGCCTGGCCGTACGTCATCGTCGCGAACTCCACGCAGGTGCGCGTCATCGACGCCGACTCCACGGTGCTGACCCACGACCTGCGGATCCCCGCCGCCGCCGGCGGCCAGTCCCGGCAGGGCTTCCACTACGCGGACGGCGACCTGCTGGTGTTCTGGGTCCCGTACAACGGCCCCGTGCAGGGCTACTGGCTCAGCTCCCCGGGCGACGTCCTGACCCTGGACTCCTCCGCGAACTACTGGTCGGTGCGCTCCGAGCACGTCACCCTGCCCCTGCCGGGCGGCGGCCGCGCCACGGGCGGCGGCGTCCTGCACCGCGGCGACAGCAAACTGCCCGCCGAGCGGCCGGTGATCAGCGACGGCACCTCCTACTGGGTCTGGGAGCGGGGCGCCGCGATGGGCGAGTCCGACTGGGCCGAGTACGACCCCACGACCGGGCTGCACGGGCGGCGTTCCCTGCCCGGCTTCCTCGCCGACGCCCTGCGCGACCACCCGGGCGGCAGCAGCCTGGCCGACGGCACCGGCCAGAACTGGCTGCGCCCCACCCCCACCGTCGAGGGCTCCGTGCTCGGCGCGCCCGTGGAAGGGCTGCTCGGCTGGCGTGCGGTCCACGTCCCCGGGCAGGGCTGGCACGGCTCCGACAACGCCGGACGGTCGGTGACCCTGGGCGAAGGGTCCCGGATCCCGCTCCACGCCGTGTCCCTGCCCGGCGACGACCGGCCGCGCGCCGTGTCCAGCGACTGGCGGACGCTGACCCTCACCGATCCCGAGGGCGCGGCCGTCTCCCGGATCAGCGGCGACCATCAGAACCCGGCCTACTCCTCGCGCGGCGCGGAACTGCCACCGCTGCCCTACTGGTACTGCCTGCGCGCCCGGGACCCCGAGGGTTCGGCGGCGCTGCGCGCGGTGGACACGGCCACCGCCGGGGCCCTGCTCAAGACCGTCGCCGAGGCCGAGAAGGGTGCGGACGTGCCCGCTCTGGTGGGGGCCGCCCTGCCGGGCGTCGCCGCGCCCGCGCTGCTCGCCGGCGCGACCGCGGCCGTCCGCGCCGCACTGGTCCAGCAGCGGGCCCTGGCCAAGGTCTCGGAGGACCTGGCCCGGGGCCCGGTGGCCCCGCGCACCGCTGCGGCGGACCGGGGGCCGGCCGACCACCTCCTGGACGGCGCGCTGGACGGCCTGGTGGGCAACGGGTACTACCGCCACGGCGGGGAGAGCGACGCCACGTTCCGCTTCCTGCGGACGCTGGCCAAGGCGGCCGGTGACACCGCCGCCGAGGGGGTGCCCGGCCGCCTCCACCTCGACGTGCCGAAGCTGGCGCACTCGGCGTTCCCGTGGACCGGGCCGTTCTTGGAGCAGCCCGCGGCCGTCGCCTACCGGATGGCGGTCGCCGGTGGCACCGACGAGCAGCGGGCGGCGCTGCGCCGGGTGCTCGGCGAGGTCGGCGCGCTGGGCGTGGACTCCGCCGAGGGCTGCGCCGCACGGTGGCGCCGGGTACGGGTCCGGCTGGACTCGGCGCACCTGGTGGGCGCCGGCGGGCGGGCGCGCAACCCGCGCCACCGCTCCGTACTGCCGCTCGGCGGCGGCGCGCTGCTCGCCGTGACCGACCACAGCGAGGTGCTGCCCGACGGGCAGGAGTTCGACGGGCTGCTGCACGACCCGTCCGGCGCCTTCGCCGTACCGGCGCCCTACGCCCAGGTCGGGGCGGGCTCGACCGTCGGCGACCCGGACCGGGCGGCCGGCTGGCTGGCCGCGTTCCTCGACGAGGCCGACCGCCGGGGTCCGGCCCCGTGGTTCGCGTCCGCCGCCGAGGAGTTCGTCCGGCTGACCGGGGTGTCCGCCGCGCTGGCGGCGCTGGTGCTGGCGGGCCTGCCGCGGCTGGACTCGTACGAGCGCGCGTTCCTCTCCGCCGAGTTTCGCGCCGTCCTCGGGGTCAAGGCAACCGACGCCGCGCACGCCCGTGACGACCTGAAGGAACTCGGCTTCGACGTGCGGCGCGAGCTCGTCGCGGCGCTGCTGCCCGCCGACCCGGCCCGGCTGTGGACCGACGGCCCGGACGCGGCCGCCGCCGCGCGGGTGTGGAACCAGCGCGTGGGCCGTCGTACGCCGGTTCCCGAGTGGGTGCTCGCGGAGGCCTCGCGGGACGTGCGCACCCCCTGGCCGGCGCACCGGGCGCTGCCCGAGCTCCTCGGGCCGGCGTCGTCCCCGGTGCTGTCCACCGATGTCGAGTGGGCGGTCAAGGGGGACCACGTGGAACCCGTCGTGCCCGGCAGCCGGTGCTTCGACTCGTCCGCGCTGAGCGGGGCGATGGCCCTGACGGCCTGGCTGGCGCACCGGCTGCCCGCGGGTCACCCCGTCCGGGCCTGCCTGCCGCCCGCGCTCACGGCGGTCCGGCAGCGGCTCGCGGCCCCCGGGCTGCTGTTGACCGCCGGGCACTACACCTCCCTGACCGACTTCCGGACCGCGGCCGGCGCCCCGACCGAGACCGGCGAGGGGTACGAACGCTACGGGGCGGTGGTCCTGGCCACCCACGACGACCGGCCGCGGCCCGCGCTGCGCACGGCGTTGCTGGACTCCACCGGTTCGGACCCGTACCTGCCGCTGCTGCGCGGCGTCGACCAGCGGCCCTCCGCTGCCGAGACGGCGCTGCGGCTCGCCCATGACCCGGCGTTCGCGGCCCTGCTCGCCGATCCGGGCGCGCCGGTGGCGGGTGCGGTCGCCAAGGACGGCACCTGGTGGACCCAGGACCCGTGCCGCAGCGTGCCCGAGCTGGTGGAGGAGGCGCAGGCCGCGTACGGGCTGGGCGCCGACGCCGCCGCCCTGTACCTGATGCTGCTCGCCATGCCCGACCCGACCGACCGCAACACGGCGCGGTGGACGGGCTGGAAGCCGGCCCGGATCAAGGCCGCGCGGGCCGAACTGGCCGCCGGCGAACTGGTGGTGCAGGCCGCCCGTACCCGTGCCGGACGCACCCTGTTCCTGCCCGGAGGCTGGGCCGAGCCCGGTTCGCCGGTGCTGCCGGTGGAGCAGTGGAAGCTGTCGATGTACCCGGCGGCCCCGGGCGGCAGCCCGGTGCTGGGCGTGCTCGTGCCCACCGAGCCGGCCGCCGACCTCTACCGGCGGGCGTGGGGTCGGGTCCGGGAGGGCGACGTCCCGCGCTTCGAGCAGCTGAAGGTGAAGCGCACGGCGGGCCGCCGCCGCTGATCCCGCCGGAGGGGGTGCGGGGGCGGCCTGACGCGCCCCCGCACCCCCTCCCCACACCGTGCCTCACCCTTCTTCACCCCCTCCCCCTTTTCACACCAGCCCAGAGGACCCGAGGAACCGATGACCGTCACCGAACAGCCCGCTCCCGCCCGGCAGGTCATGCCCGCCGAAGAGCGGTACGCCGCCGAACTCGCCTTCCTCGCCGCCCAGGACACCGGCCCCCGCCCGCCCGGCTGGGCGCTGACGCCGCGCGCGGCCGTGACCTTCGTGTGCGGCAGCGAGGGGGCCGAGCTGGCCCTGCCCCGGCGGCGCGCCGGGCTGCCGGCCAAGCTGGTGATCGCGCCGAAGTTCGTCGGCGAACGCGCCCTGGTGGAACGGTGCGTGGTGACCCTGGCCGGAGAGCGCGGACTGCTGCTCACCGGCGAGCCGGGCACCGCCAAGTCGATGCTGTCCGAGCTGCTGGCCGCCGCCGTCTGCGGCACCAGCGCCCTGACCGTGCAGGGCACCGCGGGCACCACCGAGGACGCCTTCCGCTACGGGTGGAACTACGCGCTGCTCCTCGCCCAGGGCCCGACCCCGCAGGCCCTGGTCGACTCCCCCGTGCTCTCCGCGATGCGGACCGGGCGGGTGGTGCGGGTCGAGGAGATCACCCGCTGCCTGCCCGAGGTGCAGGACGCCCTGGTGTCGATCCTGTCCGACCGGCGGGTCAGCGTGCCGGAACTGACCGCCACCGAGGACTCGTCGGTCAGCGCGGCCCCCGGGTTCACGGTCATCGCCACCGCCAACCTGAGGGACCGGGGCGTCTCGGAGATGTCCGCCGCGCTCAAGCGCCGCTTCAACTTCGAGACGGTCGCGCCGATCGCGGACCCGGACGCCGAGGCGACCCTGGTCCGCCGCCAGGCGGTCGCCGCCGTGCAGCGCGCCGGGGCGGCCTTCGGGGTGGACGACTCCGTACTCGACGCGCTCGTCACCGTCTTCCGGGACCTGCGCTCCGGGCGCAGCGCCGAGGGCTGGGACGTGGAGCGGCCCGGCACGGTCATGTCCACGGCCGAGGCCGTGCAGGTGGCGGCCTCGCTGGGGGTCGCGGCCGCGTACCTGCCCGGCGGCGACGTGCTGGACCTGCTTCCGGGACACCTGCTGGGTGTCGTGCGCAAGGACGACCCGGCCGACCACGGACGGCTGCTGGGCTACTGGGACGGCCCGGTCCGCCGCCGGGCCGAGGACGGCTCGGCGATGTGGCGCCGGCTCTGGGACCTGCGCGGGAGCCTGCGTTGACGGTCACCGATCCGCGGGAGGCGCTGGCGGCGCTCGCCGCGTCGCGCGAGCCCTACCTGCTGGGCGTACGCCACCACAGTCCCGCGCTCGCGGCGGTGGTCCCGGCCCTGCTGGAGGAGGCGGGGGCGGAGGTCGTCTGCGTGGAGCTGCCGGCCGAGTTCCAGCCGTGGCTGGCCCACCTGGCCGACCCGGAGACGGTCGCGCCGGTGGCCCTGGCCGGGCTGGGGCGGGAGGGCCGCCTGGCCTTCTACCCGTTCGCGGACTTCTCCCCCGAACTGGCGGCGCTCCGCTGGGCGCGGAGCCGGGGCGTGGAGGTCGTCTGCTGCGACCTCCCGCTCGCCGACCGGGGCTGGTCGGCCGACCCCGCTCCGGCCGACCCCGCTCCGGCGGGTCCCGCCCCCGCCGACGGGAGCGCCGGCGGGACCGTGGACACGGCCGTCCCCGAGGCCGGGGCGGCCCGGGAGGGCGCGGCCGGCGGGCCCGCCGGGGCGGCGCCGACCCGGTTCGCCGACCGGCTCGTAGCGGCCGGGAGCGGGCGCGAGGGGGACGACCTGTGGGACCGGGCCGTCGAGGTGCTGGCCCCCGGGTGCACCCCGGAGGCCGTGCGCCGCGCCGCGCTCGGCGTCGGCTGGGCCCTGCGGACCGACGCGCGCGCCGTGCCCCCGGTCGACCTGGCCCGCGAGGCCCACATGCGGCGCGTGATCGCCGCCGCGGCCACCGGCGGTCGCCGGGTGGCCGCCGTGATCGGCGCCTTCCACGCCCCGGCCCTGACGGCGTGCCGCTCCGCGGCGGACACCGCCGCCGAGGCCGGGGCGGACGCGGCGGACGCCGTCGCGGAGGCGGGACCGAAGGGTGGCTCCGAGGAGGTCGTCACCTCGTTCGTGGCGTACTCCCACGACCTGCTCGACTCCCGCTCCGGATACCCCGCCGGCATCCGGGATCCGCTCTGGCAGCAGGCCGTGCTCGAAGCGGGCGGCGACCCCGAACGCCTGCGGGAGGCCGCTTCGGTCGCCGTCACGCGCGTGTGCCGGGAGCTGCGCCGCGCCGGGCACACCGCCGGCACCGGCGAGGCCGCCGAGACCCTGCGGCTCGCCTGCGACCTGTCGGTGCTGCGCGGGCTGCCCGCGCCCGGCCGGGGGGAGATCCTGGAGGCCGTCCAGACGGTGCTCGGGCACGGCGAACCCCTCGGCCGGGGCCGGGCGCTGGCCCGCGCCCTGGAGACCGTACTGGTGGGCACGGGCCGCGGCCGCACCACCCCGCACGCCCCGCGTTCCGGGCTCGGGCCCTCGGTGGAGGCGGAGCTGGCCGCGCTGCGGCTGCCGTCGCCCGAGGACCCGGCCGCCCGGGAGGTCCGCCTCGACCCGCTGCGTTCCGAGCTCGACGGGCGCCGCGAGGTGCTGCTGCAGCGGCTGCTGGTCTGCGGGGCCTCCTACGGCGAGCCCGTCGGCGTGGCCGCCACCGGCGACGGCACGGCCCTGGGGAGCAAGTGGCGGCTGTCCTGGACGCCGTCCGTCCCGGCCCGGCTGGACCTGGCGGGGGTCCGCGGCGTCACCGCCGCCCAGGCGGCCTCGGGGACGCTGCGCGAGCTGGCGCGCCGCGAGGCCGCCGAGGGCGGCCCGACGACTGCGCAGGTGCTGACCGGGCTGGCCGCCGCCGCACGCTGTGACCTGCCCGCGCTGGTCGACGTACGACTGGACGAGCTGGCGGCGGTCCTGCCGGAGAGCGCCGCGCCGGCGGAACTCCTGGACGCCGTCGACCTGTTGGAGGGGCTGCGCCGCGGCCACCTGCCCGGCGCCTCGGCCGGGGCCCGGGAGCGGTCCGGCTCTCTGGCCGGTGAGCTCCTCGACGCGGCCGTACGGGCCCTGCCCGGCCTCGCCGGGAGCGACGACCCCGCCGACGCGGGCACCCTGGTGGCCCTCGCCGACCGGGCGGCCGTACGCCGCCTGGGGTTGCGCATGGACGCCGCCCTGGCGGAACTGGCCTCCGGCGCGAGCCCGTTGATGCGGGGCGCGGCCCTGGCCGTACGGGTGCTGCTGGACCTGGACCCGGCCACCGGGCTCGGCGAGCGCGCCGCCGCCTGGGTCGACGGCGCGGCGGGCCCCGACGGCCGGCGCGCCCTGGCCCGGCGGCTCACCGGCCTGCTCAGCGCCGCCGGACCGCTGCTGGACGCGTCTCCGGCGGCCCTGACCCCGCTGCTGGACCGGGTGGACGCCCTTTCCGACGAGGCGTTCCTGGAGCGGCTGCCCGCGCTGCGCGCCGGGTTCGACGTGCTCGCGCCGGCGGCGCGGGAGCGGCTGCTGGCGACCGTCACCGAGCGGCTCGGCGACCGGGTCGACCTGTCCCTGGACGCGCCGCCCGCGTTGCTCGCGCTGTGGGCCGCCGCGGACGCCGCCGGGCTCGCGGCGCTCAAGGACCTTCCGGTACCGGCGCGTCCGGCGGACGCCGACGTCCCGGACTGCGAGGTCCCGGACTGCGGAGCGGACGGGGCCGCGCCCGCGCGCCCGGAGGCGGCGGACGGCCGCCGTCTGGCACCCGCCGACCGGTGGCGGCTGCTGCTCGGCAGGCAGCGCGACCGGCTCCCGGCCGGAGCGGGCCGCTACGCGCGGGCCCTGGACGAGCTGTACGGGGCCGGGCGCGGTGAGGGCTCCGGCGACGTGGGCCGCGACGCCACCGGCGGCGGGGACGACCCGTCCTTCCCCACCGCCCGGGAGTGGGCGGCGGAGCTGGAGGCACTGTTCGGCCCCGACGTACGGGAGGAGGTGCTCGCCGACGCGGCCGACGCGGGCCGCGCCGACGTGCTCGCGACGCTCGACCCGGGATCCGTACGCCCTTCCGTGGAGCTGCTGACCTCCGTGCTCTCGCTCGCGGGCGGCATGCCGGAGCAGCAACTCGCCCGGCTGCGGCCCCTGGTACGGCGGCTGGTCGACGAGCTGGCCAGGGAACTCGCCACCCGGCTGCGGCCGGCGCTGTCGGGGCTGGCCACCCCGCGCCCGACCCGCCGCCCGGGCGGCCCGCTCGACCTGGCGCGCACCCTGCGGGCCAATCTCGCGCACACCCGGCGGCTCGACGACGGCCGGGTGGTGGTGGTCCCGGAGCGGCCGGTGTTCAGCACGCGCGTCTCGCGCGAGGCGGACTGGCGGCTGATCCTGGTGGTCGACGTGTCCGGGTCGATGGAGGCCTCGGTGATCTGGTCGGCGCTGACGGCGGCGGTGCTGGGCGGGGTCCCGACCCTCTCGACGCACTTCCTCGCGTTCTCGACCGAGGTCGCCGACCTCACCGACCGCGTGGACGATCCGCTGTCGCTGCTGCTGGGTGTCCGGGTCGGCGGCGGTACGCACATCGCGGCGGGGCTCGCGCACGCGCGCACGCTGATCACGGTACCGAGCCGCACGCTGGTCGTGGTGGTCAGCGACTTCGAGGAGGGCGCCCCGCTCGGGGGCCTGCTCGGCGAGGTGCGCGCCCTGGCCGCCTCGGGCGCCCATCTGCTGGGCTGCGCCGCGCTCGACGACGCGGGCGCGCCCCGGTACTCGGTGCCGGTGGCGCGGCAACTCGTGGCGGCCGGCATGCCGGTGGCCGCCCTCAGCCCCCTCGCCCTCGCCCGCTGGGTGGGCGACCGACTCCGTGGAGAACCCCGATGAGCAGCACCGTGTTGCCCCCCGTCGCCCCCGAGGTGCTGGCGGAGGCGGTGGAAGGCCTCAGCGCCCGGCTGCGCAAACGGCTCGACGCCGCCATCGAGGCGTGCGGGGCGGGGGCCGAGGCCGGATCGGACGGCACGGTCACGGTGCGCTTCGGCGAGGACGCGGTGGTCACGCTGAGCCCGGGCCCGTCGGGGACGGTCACGGATCCGGCCCAGGCCGTCTGCGCCTGCCTGCTGGCCCCCCGCTGCCTCCACCGCGCGGCCGCCCTGTGCGCGGCGCCCCTCGCGGATCCGGAGCGGGAGCCTTACGGCGACGGGGAGCCGGAGCCGGAGTCCCTCCGGGGGACGGTCGCGGAGCCCGGATCCCGGCCCTCCGGGGCGGGTACGGAACCCGGGCTCGATCCGGCCGCGGGAACCTCCCCGGAGACGGGCGCCGGGGCCGGACCCGGCACTACCACGGGGGTCCTCCCCGGGGCGGGCTCCGAGCCCCGTCCAGGGGTGGGCGGGGAGCCGGAGGCCCGGCCCGGAGGGGCTGCCGGCGGCGCCGCGAACCGCACGGCGGCGGGCGGAGCGGGCCGGGCGGCGGCGGCCGG
>NZ_JBGWAB010000126.1:0-22282 GCF_041862025.1 Streptomyces sp. AB3(2024) | reverse complement strand
CCCCCCCCCCCCCCCCCCCCCCCCCCCCCCCCCCCCCCCCCCCCCCCCCCCCCCCCCCCCCCCCCCCCCCCCCCCCCCCCCCCCCCCCCCCCCCCCCCCCCCCCCCGGGCCCGCGACCACCTCCTCGCGCTCGCCGTCAGCAACGGCATCCCACCCGCCCGCGTCGACAGGGTCCTGGAGCAGGCCGGTATCGCGGCCGTCGCCCGCCGCCGCATCGGGACCTTCTCACTCGGCATGCGCCAGCGCCTGGGCATAGCCGCCGCCCTGCTGGGCGACCCCGGAGTGCTGCTCCTGGACGAGCCGACGAACGGCCTCGACCCGGAGGGCATCATCTGGATCCGAGAGCTGATGCGCGGCCTCGCAGCCGAAGGGCGCACCGTCTTCGTCTCCAGTCACCTGATGGCCGAGTCGGCGGCGTTCGTCGACCACCTGGTGGTGCTGGGGCGGGGCAGGCTCCTCGCCGACACCTCGATGGAGGAGTTCATCACCGCCCGCAGCACCCGGAGGGTGCGGTTGCGGACCTCGGAGCCGGCCCGGATGGGGGCCGCCCTGGCCCGGGACGGCTTCGAGTTGGTCGCCGCCGAGGAGGGGCACTGGACCGTCGAGGGCATACGGGCCGACCGGATCGGCGCCCTCGCCGCCCGTGAGGGCATCCCCGTCCTGGAGCTGGCCGACGAGCGGGCCTCCCTGGAGCAGGCCTATCTCGATCTCACCGCCGACCGTGCGCAGTTCTGCGCCACCACCACCTGAACCCCGATGGGAGCCACCAGCGTGACCTCCGCAGCCCTGCCCACCGTCTCCGTCCTGCACTCGGAGTGGATCAAGATACGTTCCACCCTTTCGACCCTCGGATCGCTCCTTGCCGTCTTCGCGGCCACCGCCGGCATCACCGTCCTCACCGCCGCCGCCATCGGCACCTCGGAACCGGGAGCACTGGGGGAGGATCGCCTGCTCGGGGCGTTCTTCGGCATCAACTTCGGCCAGATAGCGGCCGTCGCCTTCGGTGCCACGGCCTTCGCCGGTGAATTCCGTGACGGAGCGCTGCGGGTGTCGCTCACCGCCGTGCCCAACCGGACCCGGTTGTACCTGTCGAAGGCCGCCACCGTGGCCGGACTCGCCTTCGTGGTCGGCCAGATCACCGGCCTGGTCACTTTCGTCGCCGGGCAGGCCCTGATGGGGGAGTACGCCCTGTCCCTGGGGGATCCGGGGACCCTGCGGGCCGTGTTCGGCAGCGGCGCCTACCTCACGCTGATCGCCCTGCTGTCCGCCGGTCTGACGGCCCTGGTGCGCAGTGGCACGCTGGTGATGAGCCTGCTCATACCCTTCCTGCTGATCGTGCCCTTCGTGGTCGGTCAGGTCGCCGACGGTGCGGGACAGTTCATGCCCGACCGGGCCGGCCAGGCGGTGATGCGGCTGGAGGCGCAAGGGATGCTCGGTCCGTGGAGCGGGCTCGCGGTGACCACGCTGTGGGCGCTCACGTCGCTGGCGGCGGGGTGGCTGGCCGTGCGGCGGCGCGACGCGTGACGCCGGACCAATTGTCAGTGGCCCCCGGAATACTGACGGTATGACCACGGCACAGCACCTCGACCTGATCGACCGGCTGCGGGCCCAGAACTTCGTGGACATGCCGGTGCGCCTCGGTCGGCACAGCAGCGGTCCCGGCTACCACCTCGTCCGTCTGGAGGAGACCGGGGACTTCTGGGAGGACGACGGTTCGGGCCGCCGGGAAGCCGCCGACCAGATCAGCGCCGAGTACGCCGCCCTCACCCAGGCCCTGACGGAGCGCTGGGGGACGCCCCTGGTCTTCACGCTGCGCTCGCCGGCCGCCCTGGACACCGCACCGGAGGCGTATGCGCAGCCCTGGGAGGAACTGACGCACAGCACCGACCACGTGCACCTCTGGCGGGCGGAGGACCGGTGGCTGGTGGCCTGCGTGACGCAGTGGGGTGAGGAGGACCCCTACACGCTGATGGCGGGGATCACGGTGACGGACCCGCCGTAGGACCGCGAAATCCGTTGTCGCCCGCCGGTGCGGTGGCCCTACTGTGGCGCGGTGCAGACTCGGGTGATCGTTCTCAATGGCGGATCCAGCTCCGGCAAGTCCGGGATCGCCCGGTGCCTGCAGGCGGTCCTGCCGGATCCGTGGCTGGTCTTCGGGACCGACACCCTGGTCGACGCGATGCCGGCGTCGATGCGGGCGATGGACGGGGGCATCGAGTTCGCTCCGGACGGCGAGGTGGTCGTCGGGCCCGCGTTCAGGGCACTGGAGGCGGCCTGGATCGAGGGGATCGCCGCGATGGCGCGGGGCGGGGCCCGGATCGTCGTCGACGAGGTGTTCCTCGGCGGGGCGGCGTCCCAGAAGCGCTGGCAGCAAGCTCTGGGCGGGCTGCGGGTGCTGTGGGTGGGCGTCAGGTGTGAGGGCGCCGTGGCCGCGGGCCGGGAGGTCGCGCGGGGCGACCGGACCGTGGGGATGGCCGCCTCACAGGCGGAGGTCGTCCACCGGGGCGTGGTCTACGACCTGGAGATCGACACCACCCATGCCGAGTCGATGGAGTGCGCGCGGGCCATCGCGGGCCGCGCCGAGTGATCGAGGGCAGGGCCCGCCGCGCGTGAACGACGCCGAGGGGGCGGGGCGGTCCGGAGCACTCGGGCGCGGGGCACCCCTGAGCTCGGCCGGCACCGGTCAGGGGGTGGGCGGAGCCTCCGCCGCCTCGCGGAGGCGGGCGTACTCCTGGGCCATGGACTCCGCGGTCCAGTGGGCGTTGAGGCCGCTGGGGTTGGGCAGTGCCCAGATCCGGGTGGTGCCGATGGTCCGGTCCTGGGGGCCGATCCGAGCCCGGCGGTCGCCGAAGGCGGTGCGGTAGGCGGTGACGCCGACCACGGCGAGCCAGTCCGGCCGCAACCGTTCGACCTTCGCCGTCAGGATCCGGCCGCCCTCACGGAACTCCTCCGCGGTCAGTTCGTCGGCGCGGGCGGTCGCCCGGGCCACGACGTTCGTGATGCCGAGGCGGTAGGTGAGCAGTTCCTCCTGCTCCTCCGGGGCCAGCCTGCGGGGTGTGAAGCCGGACAGGTGGAGGACCGGCCAGAAACGGTTGCCCGGCCGGGCGAAGTGGTGGCCCGTAGCGGCGGACAGGAGCCCCGGGTTGATCCCGCAGAAGAGCACGCGCAGACCGCCCGCGACCACGTCCGGCAGGACGCGGTCGCGGGCGGCTTCGAGCTCGTCGCGGGTCAGAGGATCGACCCCGGCGCGTACCCGGCGGCCTCCGGGTGCTCCTTGGCGATGTCCTCGATCCGGGAGACCACGGTCGCGACCTGGTCGCCCGCGGCGCCGGTGAACGACAGCTTGTCGGCCATGAGGGCGTCCAGCTGCGCGCGGTCCAGCGGCATCCGCTCGTCGGCGGCCAGCTTGTCCAGCAGCTCGTTGCGCTCGGCACCCTGCTCGCGCATGGCGAGCGCGGAGGCCACCGCGTGCTCCTTGATGACCTCGTGGGCGGCCTCACGGCCCACCCCGGCCCGCACCGCGCCCATCAGTACCTTGGTGGTGGCGAGGAAGGGCAGGTAGCGGTCCAGCTCGCGGGCCACGACGGCCGGGAAGGCGCCGAACTCGTCGAGGACGGTCAGGAAGGTCTCCAGCAGGCCGTCGAAGGCGAAGAACGCGTCGGGCAGGGCCACGCGGCGGACCACGGAGCAGGAGACGTCGCCCTCGTTCCACTGGTCGCCGGCCAGCTCGCCGGTCATCGAGGCGTAGCCGCGCAGGATGACCATCAGGCCGTTCACGCGCTCGCAGGAGCGGGTGTTCATCTTGTGCGGCATCGCGGAGGAGCCGACCTGGCCGGGCTTGAAGCCCTCGGTGACCAGCTCGTGGCCCGCCATCAGGCGGATGGTCTTCGCGATCGAGGACGGGGCGGCGGCGAGCTGCACCAGCGCGGTGACCACGTCGTAGTCGAGCGAGCGCGGGTAGACCTGGCCGACGGAGGTGAAGGCCTGGGAGAAGCCCAGGTGGGCGGCGATGCGCTGCTCCAGATCGGCCAGCTTGGCGGCGTCGCCGCCCAGCAGGTCGAGCATGTCCTGGGCGGTGCCGACCGGGCCCTTGATCCCGCGCAGCGGGTAGCGGTCGAGGAGGTTCTCCAGGCGGTCGTAGGCGACCAGGAGCTCGTCGGCGGCGGTCGCGAAGCGCTTGCCCAGGGTCGTCGCCTGCGCGGCGACGTTGTGGGAGCGGCCGGCCATGACCAGCTCGGCGTGCTCGCCGGCCAGCTTGCCGAGACGGGCCAGGACGGCGACCGTGCGGTCCCGGGCCAGCTCCAGCGAGAGCCGGATCTGCAGCTGCTCGACGTTCTCGGTCAGGTCGCGGGAGGTCATGCCCTTGTGCACGTGCTCGTGGCCGGCGAGGGCGTTGAACTCCTCGATCCGGGCCTTCACGTCGTGCCGGGTGACCTTCTCGCGCTCGGCGATGGACGCGAGGTCGACCGTCTCAAGGACGCGCTCGTAGTCGGCGAGGGCGGCGTCCGGGACGTCGATGCCGAGGTCCTTCTGGGCGCGCAGCACGGCGAGCCACAGCCGCCGCTCCAGCGTCACCTTGTACTCGGGGGACCACAGGACGGCGAGCTCCGCGGAGGCGTAGCGGCCGGCCAGGACATTGGGGATGCGGGGCTTGGCTGTCACGTGTAGGGATTCTACTTGGGCCGCGGCTGTGCGTTTGCGCAGGTGGGGGCGCCACCTGTGATTGTGTGTTGCTACGAGGGCGACGAGGCCCCGTACGGCAGCAGTTCGGGCCTCTTGGAGGGGCGGCCGTCGCCCGAGGAGCGGCCCGTCAGGCGGCGGCCGATCCAGGGGAGCAGGTGCTGGCGGGCGAAGCGCAGGTCCTCGGCCCTGCGCACCTGCCAGCCGGGGGCCGCGGCGGGCGGCAGGGCGGCCCGCCAGTCTTCCTGTGCGGGCAGGCCCAGGCTCTGCCAGACCGCCTCCGCCACCCGCCGGTGGCCCTCGGCGGTCAGGTGCAGCCGGTCGACGTCCCACATGCGCGGATCGCCGAGCACCGGGGCCCCGTACAGGTCCACCAGCAGCGCCCCGTGTCGGGCGGCGAGCTCCTCGAGGATGCCGAACAGCTCCTCCATGCGCGGCCGGAAGCGTTCCATGACCGGACCGTTGCGGCCCGGGGAGCGCATCAGCACCAGCCGCCCGCAGGACGGGGCCAGCAGGGCCACGGCCTCTTCCAGGTGGCCGCGGACCCTGCCCATGTCGACCTTCGGCCGCAGGGCGTCGTTGAGCCCGCCCACCAGCGTCACCACGTCGGCGCCCATTGCCGCGGCGGCCGGAGCCTGGTCCTCGGCGATCTGCCCGATCAGCTTTCCGCGCACCGCGAGGTTCGCGTAGCGGAAGCCCGGCTCACGCGCCGCGAGCCGGGCGGCCAGCAGATCGGCCCAGCCCCGGTAGGAGCCGTCCGGCAGCAGGTCGGACATGCCCTCGGTGAAGGAGTCGCCGATCGCGACGAAACTGGTGTAAGACGCATTCATCTCCATGGCGGAGCGATGCTACCGCGCGGTACCCCGACCCCGCAGGGCCGGGGACCGCGCGGCCGTCAGGCGGACGCGGGCCGGCCGAACAGCTCGCGCAGCACGTCCTCCATCGTCACCAGGCCCGTCATGGCCCCGTCCGCCCCGAGGACGGCCGCCAGGTGCGTACGGTTGTGCCGCATGGCGGTGAGCACGTCGTCCAGCGGGGTCTCCGCCCTTACCTGAGCGATGGAGCGCAGTTCGGACTCCGGGAAGGGATCGTCCCGCTCCACCACATCGAGGGCGTCCTTGACGTGCAGGTAGCCCAGGATCCGGCGCTGCTCGTCGACCACGGGGAAACGCGAGTACCCCGACTCGGCCGACAGCAGCTCCAGCCCGTCCGCCGTGATGCCCAGCCGCGCCGTGACCACCCGGTCCACCGGCAGCACCACATCGGTGACCGGGCGTCGACCCAGCTCCAGAGCGTCGTACAGCCGCTCGCTCGCCCGGTCGTCGATGAGCCCCGCGGCCATGGAGTCCTTGACGATCCGGGCCAGCTCGTCGTCCGAGAACGTCGCCGCGACCTCGTCCTTCACCTCCACCCGCAGCAGCCGCAGCAGCGCGTTGGCGAAGGCGTTGATCGCGAAGATCACCGGCTTCAGCGCACGGGTCACGGTCACCAGCGGCGGGCCCAGCAGCAGAGCGGTGCGCACGGGCTCGGACAGTGCCACGTTCTTCGGCAGCATTTCCCCGAACAGCATGTGCAGGTACGTCGCCAGCGCCAGCGCGATCACGAAGGAGATCGCGTGCGTCAGCCCGGAGGGCACCCCGACGAGGTCGAAGAGCGGGGTCAGCAGGTGTGCGATGGCGGGCTCGGCCACCACGCCCAGCACCAGGGTGCACAGGGTGATGCCCAGCTGGGCCGCCGCCATCAGCGCCGACACGTGTTCCAGACCCCACAGCACTGCGCGGGCGCGTCGGTCGCCCTGCTCGGCGTACGGCTCGATCTGGCTGCGCCGGACCGAGATCAGAGCGAACTCCGCGCCGACGAAGAAGGCGTTGACGACCAGGGTCGCCAGGCCGATCAGCAGCTGCACGACGATCATCGGTCCCCCTCCGCAGGTTCGTCACCGGCGGCTTCGGCCGGTGCGTGCAGCAGCACGCGGGCGGCCCGGCGCCCGCCGGCGTCCACCACGTCCAAGCGCCAGCCGTCCAGTTCCAGGCTGTCGCCGACGGCCGGGATCCGGCCGAGTTCGGTGGCTATCAGTCCGGCCAGGGTTTCGTACGGGCCTTCCGGGACGCGCAGACCGATCAGCCGGAGCTGATCGGTGCGTGCGGCGCCGTCGGCGGAGTACAGGGCCCTGCCGGACTCGTCCTTGCCGGCCGGGGCCAGGTCGGAGGTCTCGTGCGGGTCGTGCTCGTCGCGGACCTCGCCGACGACCTCCTCGACGATGTCCTCCAGCGTGGCCACCCCGGCCGTGCCCCCGTATTCGTCGATCACGACGGCCATGGTCTGCTTGCCGGAGAGCCGGTCCAGCAGCCGGTCCACCGTCAGGGACTCCGGTACGAGGAGGGGCTCGCGCAGCAGCCGAGAGACGGGATGGCGGTGCCGCTCCGCGGCGGGCAGCGCGAGCACGTCCTTGATGTGGACGGTGCCGACGACGGTGTCGAGGCTGCCCCGGTAGACGGGGAAGCGCGACAGACCGGTGGCCATGGTCGCGTTCGCCACGTCCTCGGCGGTGGTCTGGACGTCGAGGGCGGTCACCTGCACGCGCGGGGTCATCACGTTCTCCGCGGTGAGGTCGGCCAGGTTCAGTGTGCGCACGAACAGCTCGGCGGTGTCCTTCTCCAGCGCGCCCGCCCTCGCGGAGTGCCGGGCCAGGGCCACCAGCTCCTGGGGGCTGCGCGCGGAGGCCAGCTCCTCTTTGGGTTCCATGCCGAACCGTCGGACCATGTGGTTGGCGGTGGTGTTGAGGTGGCTGATCAGGGGCCTGAAAGCGCGGCTGAAGACCCGCTGCGCCGTGGCGACGCGCTTGGCGATGGCCAGCGGGGAGGAGATGGCCCAGTTCTTGGGCACCAGCTCGCCGACGACCATCAGCACCACGGTCGACAGGGCGGTGCCCAGCACCAGGGCCGTGGAGGAGGCGGCGGCGGCCGAGAGCCCCATGGCCTCGAAGGGTCCCTGGAGCAGGGCGGCGATCGAGGGTTTGGAGATCATGCCGATGACCAGGCCGGTCACCGTGATGCCGAGCTGGGCGCCGGAGAGCTGGAAGGTCAGGCTGCGGACGGCCGCCATGGCGCTGTCGGCGCCCCGCTCGCCGCGCTCGACGGCGCGTTCGAGCTCGCTGCGCTCGACCGTGGTCAGCGAGAACTCGGCCGCGACGAAGACTCCGCAGGCAAGGCAGAGCAGCAGGGCCACGACGAGCAGGAGCACTTCGGTCATCGGTCGTTCACCTCCGTCCCATGATCAGCCAGGAGGAGGGGGGTCGCGCGATGTCGCGTACGGGGATGTCGGGGACTGGGAGGCTCGCCCATGGGCGGACGCTCACACCTTTCGTCTTTCGTCGAACCAGGACCGTTTCCCACATGGTAAAGGAAGGGCAAAGGTGAAGCGTCGCTCTTTTGGGCGAGCGGGAGCGGGCGGTCCGTCCGCTCCCGGCCCGCGTCTCGCGGGGTGGAAGTCGGTGGCGGGGCGCCGGTGGGGCGTGCTTGGCTCCCGACCATGACCGAATTCCAGATACGTACCGCCACCGCGGCCGATGCCGAGAACGTGCTCGCCTTCTGGAAGGAGGCGGCCGAGGGCACCTCGATCACGGACGACGCGGACGGCGTGACCCGGCTCATCGCCCGTGACCCGCTGGCCCTGATCCTCGCGGAGTCCGACGGGGTCCTCGTCGGCTCCGTGATCGCGGGCTGGGACGGATGGCGGGCCTCCCTGTACCGGCTCGCCGTACTGCCCGCCCGCCGCCGCCAGGGGATCGCCTCGGCGCTGCTGGAGGCGGCCGAGCTGCGCTTCGTCGCGGCCGGGGGCCGACGCGGTGACGCGATGGTCCTGGAGGCGAACGAGCGGGCACACCGGATGTGGGCGGCGGCCGGCTACGAGCGCGAGGACCGCTGGCGCCGGTGGGTGAAGCCGTTCGCGCAGGCGTGAGGAGGGGCCCGCGCGCCGGCCCGGTTCGGGCGCGGACCCGGTCCGCTCGGGGAGTCCGAAGGCCGGCGGCAGGGTGAACCGGGACCCGGATCCGCCGGGCGGGTGAACGCGCGGGTATGAGGCAGGTGGGCGGCTGGGACCCCGCCACGGGCCGTGCCCACGTCCTGGGCCTGTGGAGCGACGCGGGGTCCTACCGGCGCTTCATGGAGGAGCGGCACGACCGGGTGTTCGTCGGGCACCTGCCGGCCCTGCGCGCCCGTGCCGGGCTCCGGGAGGATCTCCATTCGATGACGGGTCACCTCATACCCCTGGAACCCGACTGGCGCGTCCTGCCGGTCCCGGCGGTCGCCGCGGGCTGACTTCGGCGGAGGTGGCGGCCGCCCACCCCGTGCCCCGGATATCGCCGTTCGGTGAGTGAGGTGGGTCAGGAGGGGCGGGGGATGTAGGCCAAGCCGTGGGCGCCGGGTTCGGCGAGTTTGGCGATGTCCAGCCGGGCCAGGGTCCCCAGCGTCTCCAGGTCGACGATGTCGACGGTGGACGAGATCACGCAGGCCACGTAGGCGATCCGGCCGTCCGGCGAGGAGGTGATGGTCAGCGGGAAGCGCCCGACCTCCACCTCGCCGAGCCGCTCGCGGGTTTCGGCGGAGAAGACCGTGAGGCGGCCGGGGGCGTGGCTGCCGAGCCGGGAGTTCGGGTCGGGGGTCATGCACAGCTCGCCCGCGAGCAGTTTCCCCGTCGACGTGAGGTGAACCGGGAGGACCAGGTCGCGCGTGGGCAGGGTGTCGACGACGGACGCCGTCCGGGCGTCGACCACCCGGATGCCCGGGGTCGGCCGTTCCTCGGCGGTGGAGAAGGAACCGGCGTAGGGCGCGACGACGAAGGCGTGCGTTCCGTCGGCGGAGACGGCCAGGCCCTCGCTGCCCGGCACCTCGGCCTTGCCGGTGAGGACGCCCCGTTCGAGGTCGACGATCGACACGAACGGCGCCTCCTTGTTGGTGGCGTACCCGGTCCTGCCCGCCGGGTCGATGACGAACCAGTGCGGACCGGGCGCGTCTGTGTCGATCCTGCCCACGGGCCGGCGGGTCCGGGTGTCGACGACCACGACGCCGCCCGGCCGGTCCGCCGAGCCCTCGACGCTGACGTAGAGGAGCCGGCGGGCCGGGTCCAGTGCCAGGCCGTGCGGACCGTGTTCCGGGGCGAGGTCGACGACCTCGACGATCCGGCGGGTGTCGGGATCGATGACGGTCAGTTCGGTGCGCCGGCCGCCGTTCGCGTGGTAGTAGCCCGAACGGTACGCCGTGGTGCACCACAGCAGGCGCTCCGAGGAGTCGAAGCACAACTCGTGTGGCTCGGCGAGGACTTCCACCGAGCCGAGATGCCGGTCGGAGGCGGCGTCGAAGAACGAGACCGTCGGTCCGCTCTGGCTGACCACGGCGAGGACGTCGCCGGCACGGCCGGCGCGCGGGAACTGCTGCATGGAGGATCCCTGAGGAAGGAGGAGAAGGAGGCAACGCCGCGTGTTCTCGCGGCCCCTCCCACTCTGGGCACCGAACGCCTCCACAACCATGCAAGGATCGGCATCAGATAGTTAACTCAGGCGTAAAAGTGCAGCTCAGGAGTGGTTATGGATCTGAATTTGCTGCGGGTGCTGGACGCCTTGCTACAGGAGAACAGCGTGACCCGCGCCGCGGAGCGGCTCGGTACCTCCCCCGCCGCGGTCAGCCGCACCCTGGCCCGCCTCCGCCGCACCGTGGGCGACCCCCTGCTGGTCCGGGCGGGCCAGGGCCTGGTCCCGACCCCGCGCGCCCTGGAACTCCGTGAGGAGGTGAGGGCATTGCTGCGCGGATGCGACAACGTCCTGCGCCCCGGGGCCGGTTTCGACCCCGCGCACCTGCACCGCACCTTCACCGTGCAGGCCACCGACCTGCTCCTGGTCGGGCTGGCCGGGGCGCTGACCGACCGCATCCACGCGGAGGCCCCGAACGTGGACGTGGTCTTCCTTCCGGAGTCGGTGGAAGGCGGTCCCGGGCTGCGGCAGGGTTGGGTGGACGTCGAACTCGGTGTCCTCGGACACCTGGACCCCGAGATCCTGACCCGGCCCCTCACCCGGATGCGGCTGGTCGGGGTCGCCCGCAGCGGTCACCCCCTCTTCGACCGGCGGATCGACGCCCGCGGCTTCGCCGCTGCCGACCACATCGGCATCTCCCGGCTCGGCAAGCGCGTGGGACCCATTGACGGCGCGCTCGCGGAACTCGGGCTGCGGCGCCGGACCCCGGTGATCGTGCCCAGCCACACGAGCGCGATGCTGCTCGCCCGCGACAGCGACCTCGTCGCGCTCACGCCGGCGGACTGGCTCACCGACACGATCTCCGCCCTGGGCCTGCGGACCTTCCCCATCCCGCTCGACCTGGCCCCGCTCGACATCGGGATGGCCTGGCACCCCCGCAACGCGGCCGACCCGGGACACTGCTGGCTCCGAGACCTGCTGGCGGCCGGGTTCGCGGACCCGCTGGGGGAGGGGGCGGTCAGTCGCGGGAGCGACGGGCCGTGCCGATGACGCAGTAGGAGGTGGGCAGGGCCGGGCCGCGTTCGGGCAGGCGGAAGGAGCGGTGCGAGACGATCCGGAAGCCGGCCGCCTCGATCGCGGCGAGCGGGTCGCGGGCGGTATGGCAACCGCCGAAGAGCCGGGGCCACACGGTCCGGTCGAGCATCCGCTGGACGGTGGCCATACCGGGACCGGGGGCCAGTCCGTGTTCCAGGAACCGCAGCTCCGCTTCGGGCCGCAGCACCCGGTGGAGCTCGGCGAGGGCGCGGGGGAGGTTGCGTACGGTGCACAGCACCAGGGAGGCCACGGCGGCGTCGAAGGCCTCGCTCTTCACCGGAAGGGCCTCCGCGACTCCCGGTACGAGGTCCACCGGTACCTCTGCGCGCAGCGCCGCCGCGGCCGCGAGGCGGCGCAGGGTGCGCTCCGGTTCGACCGCGACGACCTCGGAGACGGCACGGGGATAGTGCGCGAAGTTCAGGCCGTTGCCCGCGCCGATCTCGATGACGCGGCCGGAGACCCCGTGCAGGAGCTCCCGGCGCAGGACGCCCATGCCGATGCGGGTCTCGGCGGCGGTGCTGGCGCGGGCGTAGAACCGGGCGAAGTGCGGGTGGTGGACCGTATCGGGGGGAGGTGCGGGCGGCACGGCGGACCTCCTGGCGCGGTTCGGGTGCGGGCACGGGTGCGCGCCCTGCCGGGCAGGTTCCCCGTCCCGGCGCACGGTGAAACCGGAATGCCGGGAACCGCTGCGGGCAGCCGGGTGGAGGCGGGACGGACGGGGCGGGACGGACGGGGCGGGTGGGGCGCGGGGCGGGGCCCGGGAGTGAGGTTCGCGGGCGCGGTTCGGGAGTACGGCCGGGAGCGCCTTCGGGGCGTGAAGTGATAATCGGCAGTCCGGGCAGCGCACTTGGGGGCGGCGCCCGCGAGGAAGGGGAGACCACGTGACATACCGCACCACCCGTGTCCCGCTCACGGCCGCCGGGTTGGCGGCCGTCGGCGCCCTGTTGCTGACCGGCTGCGACGCGGCTCCGGCGGAGCGCCCGAAGGCGGCGGCCCCGCCCGGCCCGGAGGTGTTCTTCGCCGAGGTGGCGGCGCGCTGCGCCGGGGCCGGGTCGGGTGCCCCCGCCCCGGCGCCCGCGGAGCAGGAGCTGCCGGCGGACCCGGAGGCGCGCAAGTACGCGGAGAACCACGGCTACCGGCAGCAGGCCGGGCTGTCCGCCGAGGGCAGGTGCCGGGGGGACGCCCATGCGGCGCGGATCAGGTCGGCGCTCGCAGGGAAGGCGCCGGGCACCGCCGCCGAGCTGACCGGGCTGCTCCGCGGCCTCGGGTACCCGGTCGGCCCCGGTGACGTGGTCGACGGGGCCGGCGGAACGGGGCCCGGTTTCGCGCTGTGGATCCCCGGGAGCGGCCCGTGCGTAGAGGGGACGTCCGCCGCCCCGGCCCGGGTCGAGGCCCACGGCCCGTACGCGGAGGGCGGCTGCCGCGAGCCGAAGGGCGGCCACTGACGACCGCCGGGCGCCGACCGGAAACGGGTTCGCCCTCCCGCCCGGCCCGTTGATCGGACCGGGGGACGGGAGACGGCCCGCCCGGCGGCGGGGCCCCAGTCCTCGCCTTCGGCAGCCGCGCCCCCCGTCCGGAGGCCTACTCCCGGGGAGACGGGCGGATCACCGGGATCCCCCCACCGGACCGGCCGCGCCGACCGGGAGTCAGGCCGGCCACTCCGCCAGGAAGGACTCCGCGGACCAGGTGCCGTGCAGGCGGGGGGCCAGCCAGCCGGGGGCGGCCGTGCGGAACGCGGCGGGTTCCAGCGCGCCGGACCCCTCCGGGACGGCCCCCAGCAGCGGGATCCCCGACACGTCGGGCAGGTCGGCGAGGTTGCAGCGGGCCGCCAGGCCGGGCGCGGCGGGCCAGCTGCCGACCACCACCCCGAACGGGCTCAGGTCCCGGGCGCGCAGGGCCTCCGCGGTCAGGGCGGTGGCGTTCAGCGTTCCGAGTCCCGCCGGGGCGACGACCAGCACCGGGGCCGCCAGCAGCCGCGCCGCGTCGGCCAGGGTGTGGCCCTTCTCGTCGAAGCGCACGAGCAGCCCGCCCGCGCCCTCCACGAGGACGAGGTCGTGGTCGGCGGCGAGCCGCGAGGCCGCCTCCGCGATGGCGGCGGGGGCGAGCGTCGCCAGCCCGGAGCGCCGCGCGGCGGTGTCCGGCGCCAGGGGCTCGGGGTAGCGGACCAGTTCCAGCGCGGTGACGGCCGGGCCGGCCAGGCGGACGGCCTCGGCGACGTCCCCCGGCTCCCCGGGGCCGACGCCGGTCTGCGCCGGCTTGAGGACCGCGACCGAACGCCCGGCGGCCACGGCGGCCGCCGCGATCGCCGAGGTGACCACGGTCTTGCCGATTTCCGTGCCCGTTCCGGACACGACGAGTACGGGCATGTCAGCCTTCCTGGGCGGCCGCGAGAACGGCCTGACAGATCCGTGCGAGATCGGCGTCGCCGGTGACGTAGGGGGGCATCACGTAGATCAGGTCGCGGAACGGCCGTACCCAGACGCCCTCCCGGACCGCCGCCCGGGTGGCGGCCCACACGTCGACCGGGTGGTCGAGCTGGACCGCGCCGAGCGCGCCCAGCACCCGTACGTCCCGGACCCCGGGAAGCGCGCGGGCCCCTTCGAGCCCCTCGCGCAGTCCCGCCTCGATCCGCTTGACCTCGCCCGCCCAGTCCTGCCCGAGCAGCAGGTCGATCGAGGCGAGCGCCACCGCCGCGGCGAGGGGGTTGCCCATGAAGGTCGGGCCGTGCGCGAGCACCGGAACCTCGCCCCGGGAGATCCCGTCGGCGACCCGCCGGGTGCAGAGGGTGGCCGCGAGGGTGAGGTAGCCGCCGGTCAGCGACTTGCCGAGGCACATCACGTCCGGGGTGATCCCCGCGTGGTCGGCGGCGAAGAGCGCGCCGGTGCGGCCGAAGCCCGTCGCGATCTCGTCCAGGATCAGCAGGACCCCGTACTCGTCGCACAGTTCGCGCAGCACCCGCAGGTAGCCCGGGTTGTGGAAGCGCATGCCGCCCGCGCCCTGCACCACCGGCTCGACGATCACGGCGGCCAGCTCGTCCGCGTGGGCGGCGACCATGGCGCGCAGGTGGTCGGCGTACGCCGGGTCCACGGGGGTCTCGAAGCCCCCGGGCGGAGCGTCGGCGAACACCTGCTGTGGCAGGTGGCCCTGCCACAGCTCGTGCATGCCGCCGTCGGGATCGCACACGGCCATCGGCTGCCAGGTGTCGCCGTGGTAGCCGCCGCGCCAGGTCAGCAGCCGGGTCTTCCCGGTGCGGCCGAGTGAACGCCAGTACTGCAGGCACATCTTGACGGCGACCTCGACGGACACCGAGCCCGAGTCGGCCAGGAAGACGTGCTCCAGTCCGGCCGGGGTGATCTCGACGAGCTTCGCGGCCAGCCGGACGGCGGGCTCGTGGGTGAGCCCGCCGAACATCACGTGCGACATCCGGCCCAGCTGGGCCGTCGCCGCCTCGTTCAGCACCGGGTGGTTGTAGCCGTGGATCGCCGACCACCAGGAGGACATGCCGTCGACCAGTTCCTCCTGTCCCTGCGCGGGGGCGGCGAGCCGCAGCCGGACGCCCGAGGCGGAGGAGACGACCAGGTTCTCCTGCCGCCCGGGCATCGGGCCGTACGGGTGCCAGACGTGCTGCCGGTCGAGGTCGATCAGCTGCGCGGTGTCGGACATCCGGTCGAGCGGGTCGTGCAGGGGGAACGGGTCACGCATTGGGCGCGAGCTCCGTCCCCGCACCGCGGCGGCGCACCGCGACGAGGTCCGGGCGGACCTCGCCCGCCTCCGCCTGGGCGGGGGCCTGGGCGGGCGCCTCGTCGGCGTGCCCGGAGCAGCCGCCGCACGCCGAACCGCAGCCGCCCCCGGCCGCGTCGGCCGGGCCGCCCGAACCGCAGACCGAGGCGCCGCCCGCGTGCGAGCCGCAGCCCCCGCCGGCCTTCATTTCGGAGCGGTGCGCGGGCAGGGTCGTCGTACCGGCGCCCTCCACCTCGAATCCGGCGTCCGCGATCATGTCGAGGTCGGCCTGGCCGGCCTGGCCCTCGCTGGTGAGGTAGTCGCCGAGGAAGATCGAGTTGGCCACGTGCAGCGCGAGCGGCTGCATCGAGCGCAGGTGCACCTCGCGGCCGCCGGCGATGCGGACCTCCACGTCGGGGCAGACGAACCGGACCATCGCCAGGATCCGCAGGCAGCGCTGCGGGGTGAGGTTCCACTCCTTGGCCAGCGGGGTGCCCTCGAAGGGGATCAGGAAGTTGACCGGCACCGAGTCCGAGTCCAGTTCGCGCAGGGAGTAGACGACGTCGACCAGGTCCTCGTCGCTCTCGCCCATGCCGGCGATCAGGCCGGAGCAGGCCGACAGGCCGGCCGCGTGCGCCTTCTGCACCGTATCGACACGGTCGGCGTAGGTGTGCGTCTTGGTGATCGAGCCGTACGTGGCCTCGGAGGTGTTGAGGTTGTGGTTGTAGGCATCCGCACCCGCGTCGCGCAGCTTCTCGGCCTGCCCGTCGGCGAGCAGACCCAGACAGGCGCACACCTCGACGCCCTCGTTCTGCTCCTTGATCGCCGCGATGGTCTTGCCGACGCGGTCCACGTCACGGTCCGTCGGGCCGCGTCCGCTGGCCACCAGGCAGACCCGCTTGGCGCCGCCGGCGACGCCCGCGGCGGCGGCCTGGGAGGCCTCCTCGGGCTTCAGCCACGTGTACTTGAGGATCTCGGCCTTCGAACCGAGCCGCTGCGAGCAGTACGAGCAGTCCTCGGGGCAGAGCCCCGACTTCAGGTTGACCAGGTAGTTCAGCTTGACGCGGCGCCCGAACCACTGGCGGCGCACCTTGCCGGCCGCGGCCACCACGTCGAGCAGTTCGTCGTCGGAGGTCGCCAGTACGGCGAGCGCCTCTTCACGGGTCGGCAGCTCGCGCCGCAGTCCCTTTTCCACCAGGGTGTTCAGCAGGTCCATGGGCCCGATCCTGGACCACGCGAGCACTCCCGGCCAAGGAGAGAACGGACAACATGGCCTGAAGGGAGTGTGTGGATCGCCACACCAGTCCCTCGGGTCGCGGCGGCTAGGGTCGAGCAGATCTGTCGACTGCCGACAAAACACGAGGACCGCCGATGACGCAGCACACTCCGCAACCCGAGGACGTCTTCGCCTGGATCGACGGCGCGGAGCGGGCCCGAGAGCAGGCGGGGCTGGTGCGGACGCTGCGCCCGAGGCCCGCCTCCTCGTCCCTGCTGGACCTGGCGAGCAACGACTACCTGGGTCTGTCCCGGCATCCCGAGACCGTGCGCGGGGCGTGCGAGGCCGCCGAACGCTGGGGCGCCGGTGCCACCGGATCCCGCCTGGTCACGGGCACCACCGAGCTGCACACCGAACTCGAACGGGAACTCGCCGATTTCGCCGGTTTCGAGGCGGCCCTGGTGCTTTCCTCCGGATATGCCGCGAACCTCGCCGTCGTGACGGCGCTCAGCGAGCGGGGCACCCTGGTGGTCTCCGACGCGGGGAACCACGCCTCGATCGTCGACGGCTGCCGGCTCTCGCGCGCGGAGGTCGCGGTCACCCCGCACAGCGATCCGGAACCCGTCCGCAAGACCCTCGCCGCCCACGGCGGGCGCGCCCTGCTCGTCACCGACTCGGTCTTCTCGGTGGACGGGGACGCCGCCCCGCTCGCCGAGTACGCCGCGGCCTGCCGGGCCGAGGGCGCCGCGCTGGTCGTGGACGACGCGCACGGTCTGGGGGTGCTCGGCGAGGGGGGCCGGGGAGCCCTGCACGCCGCGGGGCTGGCGGGCGCGCCCGGCGTGGTCGCGACGATGACCCTCTCGAAGTCGCTGGGCAGCCAGGGCGGGGCGGTACTGGGCCCGGCCAAGGTCATCCGGCACCTGGTCAACACCGCGCGGGCCTTCATCTTCGACACCGGGCTGGCCCCGGCCGCCGCCGGCGCCGCACTGGCGGGCCTGCGCCTGCTCCGGCGTGAACCGGAGCGAGCGGCCCGGGTCCGGGAGGTGGCCGCCGAACTGTACGAGCGGCTCACCGCGTCCGGCCTGACCGCGGCCCGGCCGGACGCGGCCGTGGTGTCGGTGCGGGCCCCGTCGGCCTCGGCGGCACTGCGCTGGGCCGCCGACTGCCGCGAGGCAGGTCTGTCCGTGGGGTGCTTCCGTCCGCCGTCGGTGCCGGACGGCATCTCCCGGCTGCGGCTGACCGCTCGGGCCGATCTCACGGGGGACGAGATCGTCCGGGCCGTCGGGACGGTCCTGCGGACCGCTCCGGCCGGAGCCACGGACCGGTAGGCGTCAGCGGCCCGGTGCGACCGGGTCGTGCAGGTCCGCCCGGACCGAGGCGAGGAAGCCGTCCCAGGCCGGCCCGGTGAAGAGCACGGCCGGGCCGTCCGTCCGCTTGGAGTCGCGGACGGCCAGCAGGCCGCCGGTGAGGGCGGCCGCTTCCACGCAGTTGTTCATTCCGGTGCTGCGGCTGCTCCGCCGCCACCGCGCGCTGTTCAGAAGTCCGCTGCTGGATAAGGGGGTTGCGGACACGGGGGGTGCCTCCTTACGCGTCGTCAGCGAGTGAGCTGATGAGATCCGACGAGTCACGGGGCGGGAGGGCGTGTGCCTGGATGGTGCGGAACGCGGCGCCATAGGCCTCCAGGTCTTCCTTCCGCTCCAGATAGAGGCTACTCGTCAAATGGTCGAGTACCACCACATCCAGATCGGCGATGTTCGGAAATGAGAAAATGACGAAGGGGCCCGTCAGGCCGAGATGACCCCCCACGGTGAACGGCAGTACCTGCAAGCGCACTTGGGGCAGCCGGGCCACCTCCACCAGATGCCTCAGCTGCTCCCGCATCACCCCCGGCCCCCCGATCTGCCGCCGCAGCACCGCCTCGTCCAGGACGGCGCTCAGCTCCAGGGGCGGATCCGACCGCAGCACGGCCTGCCGGGCCAGCCGTACGTCGACCAGCGCGTCCACCTTCGGCTCCGGCAGCCCGCCCAGCGCGGCCCTGGTCACGGCCCGCGCGTATTCCGGGGTCTGCAACAGGCCGGGCACGACGGAGAGTTCCACTGTGCGGGCCGCCCGGGCCCCCGCCTCCAGGCTGATGAAGTCGCGGTACTCCTGCGGGAGCAGGCCCCGGTAGTCGTGCCACCACTGCCGTCCGCGCGCGGCGTCCCCGTGTGCCGAGGGGCCGGCCGCCGAGGCGCCCAGGGCTTCCAGCAGGGCGCGCTGCTGCGGACTTACCACCTCGCCGTAGGCGTCGAGCAGCAGCCGGATGTCCGCCGACTTCACGCCGCTGCGGCCCGTTTCGATGCGGCTGATTTTCGACTGGTGCCATCCGACGATCCGGGCCACCTCGCCACTGGTGAGTCCGGAGCGGTCGCGGAGGGCGCGCAACTCCTCGCCGAGCTTGCGCCGACGCACCGCGGGACCGTGCTGCATACCCGCTCTCCTTCCACCGGCACGGCTCGTGCCGGTCTGCCGTCCAAATACGCTCTTCCGTAGCAGAGTTCACCGCATTGAGCGACAGATATATGCATATCTTGGGGGATCGGCGGAAACGGCGGCACGATGGGTGGCACTCTGGCGCTCAGCGTAGATCCGGGGCGGTTCCGTCCCGGTGGGAAAGGGACGTCGCCATGGCAGATCAGCTGGAAGCATCCGTCACTCTGCCGAGCGATCCGGTCTCGGTCGCCGCCGCCCGCCGGTACGTCGCGCAGGTGCTCGACGAATGGGGACTTCCCGAGGACGCGGAGACCGCCGACACCGTTCGGCTGATCGTCTCGGAGCTCGCGACCAACTCGGTCCAGCACACCTTCGGCCAGTCCCCGACCTTCACCGTCGACGTCCGCCTGGAGCGCGAGGAGTGGCTGCGCGTCGGCGTCACCGACAGCCACCCGCGCTGGCCCAGGCGGCTGCCCGCCGCCGTGCAGCAGGACAACGGCCGGGGGATGGTCATCATCCGCTGGCTGGCGGCGGAGGCGGGCGGCAGGCTCTCGGTCAGCCCGACCGCGGACGGGGGCAAGACCGTGTGGATCGCCCTCCCCTGGCCGGCCGGAGCCCCCGCGCGGACCACCCGCGGCTGCTGACCCGCGCCCCTCCCCGGCCCGCCGTCGTATACGGCGGCCGCGCCGCCACGGGCCCGGACAGGTGAACCGGGTGCCTTCCGGAAACGTGGGTTAACTCGGCGGAAAAGTGCGGGCCCTAACGTGAGGGGCCGGGCTCCTCCGCCAACGATCAGCCATGGGCCGGTAAAGGGCCGGTGATCGGGACGGAAAGCCTCTCTCTGTGTTGGGCAAGACATGCTTGGCACGGATATGCACAGGTCAACAGAGTGTTGAAGGCCGGTACGGTCGCTATGGCGCGATGTTGATCATGTCCCGGAAGCTTGGTGATATCAGGTGCAATTGACACCGCACGAACAAGAAAGACTCATGATCCACGTGGCGGCGGACGTGGCCGAGAAGCGCAGGGCGCGCGGGGTCCTGCTGAACCACCCCGAGGCCGTCGCGCTCATCACCTCGCACATCCTCGAAGGCGCCCGTGACGGGCGGACCGTGGCCGAGCTGATGGCCTCCGGCCGCACCGTGCTCACCCGCGCCCAGGTCATGGAGGGCATCCCCGAGATGATCCACGACGTCCAGGTCGAGGCCACGTTCCCGGACGGCACCAAGCTCGTCACCGTCCACGACCCCATCGTCTGAGCGGGAGCGACCAGATGATCCCCGGCGAAATCGCCTTCGGGGACGGTCCGGTGCGCCTGAACGAGGGCCGCCCCGTCACCCGCATCACCGTGCTCAACTCCGCCGACCGGCCCGTCCAGGTCGGCTCCCACTACCACTTCGCCGAGGCCAACCCCGGCCTCGACTTCGACCGCCGGGCGGCCCACGGCCTGCGCCTGAACATCGCCGCCGGCACCGCCGTCCGCTTCGAGCCCGGCATCCCCGTCGCCGTGGAGCTCGTACCGCTGGGCGGGCTGCGCACCGTACCCGGACTGCGTGGAGAGACCGGAGGGCCGCTCGATGGCTGAGATCTCGCGTCGGCAGTACGCCGACCTGTTCGGGCCGACGAAGGGCGACCGGATCCGGCTCGCCGACACCGACCTCTTCGTCGAGATCGAGCAGGACCTCAGCGGCGGACCCGGCAACTCCGGTGACGAGGCCGTCTTCGGCGGTGGCAAGGTCATCCGCGAGTCCATGGGACAGGCCCGCACGACCCGCGCCGAGGGCGCCCCCGACACGGTGATCACCGGCGTCGTGATCCTCGACCACTGGGGCATCGTCAAGGCCGACGTCGGCATCCGCGACGGCCGGATCTGCGGCATCGGCAAGGCGGGCAACCCCGACACCATGGACGGGGTGGAGCCCGCGCTCGTCATCGGCCCCGAGACCGAGATCATCGCCGGCAACGGGAAGATCGTCACCGCGGGCGCCATCGACACCCACATCCACTTCATCTCGCCGACCGTGATCGACGAGGCCCTCGCCTCCGGCATCACCACCCTCGTCGGCGGCGGCACCGGCCCCGCCGAGGGCTCCAAGGCCACCACCGTCACCCCCGGCCCCTGGCACCTGGCCCGCATGTTCGCGGCGCTGGAGGCCTACCCGGTCAACATCGGCCTGCTCGGCAAGGGCAACACCATGTCCCGCGAGGGCATGTACTCCCAACTGCGTGGCGGCGCCCTCGGGTTCAAGATCCACGAGGACTGGGGGGCCACCCCCGCCGTCATCGACGCCTGCCTGAGCGTCGCCGACGAGACCGGCGCGCAGGTCGCGATCCACACCGACACCCTCAACGAGGCCGGGTTCGTGGGCGACACCCTCGCGGCCATCGCCGGGCGGACGATCCACTCGTACCACACCGAGGGTGCGGGCGGCGGGCACGCGCCCGACATCATCACCGTGGTCTCCGAGCCGAACATCCTGCCCAGCTCCACCAATCCCACCCGGCCGCACACCGTCAACACCATCGAGGAACACCTCGACATGCTGATGGTCTGCCACCACCTCAACCCGGCCGTCCCCGAGGACCTCGCCTTCGCAGAGTCCCGGATCCGGCCGTCCACCATCGCCGCCGAGGACGTGCTGCACGACCTCGGGGCCATCTCCATCATCTCCTCCGACTCCCAGGCCATGGGCCGGGTCGGCGAGGTCGTGATGCGGACCTGGCAGACCGCGCACGTGATGAAGAAGCGACGTGGCTTCCTGCCCGGCGACGGCCCCGCCGACAACCACCGGGCCCGCCGCTACGTCGCCAAGTACACGATCAACCCCGCCGTGGCCCAGGGCCTCTCCCGCGAGGTCGGATCGGTCGAGGTGGGCAAGCTCGCCGACCTGGTGCTGTGGACGCCGGCCTTCTTCGGCGTCAAGCCCGAGGTGGTCGTCAAGGGCGGTCAGATCGCCTACGCGCAGATGGGCGACGCCAACGCGTCCATCCCCACCCCGCAGCCGATCCTGCCCCGCCCCATGTTCGGCAGCATCGGAAGCGCACCCGGACTCAACTCGCTCAACTTCACCGCGCAGGCCGCGCTCGACGACGAGCTGCCCGAACGGCTCGGTCTCGGCAAGCAGTTCGTGGCCATCGAGAACACGCGCAAGGTGGGCAAGGCGGACATGCGCAACAACGACGCCATGCCCCGGGTCGAGGTCGACGCCGACACCTTCACCGTCACCATCGACGGGGAGGCCGTGGAACCGGCGCCCGCGACGGAACTGCCCATGGCACAGAGATACTTCCTCTTCTGATGCGGCACACCCTGACGGAGCCTTCCCTGACGGAGCCCAGCCCGACGGAGCCCGGCCGATGAGCCTCGCCGCGCTGCTCGTGCTCGCGGACGGCCGCTTCCCCGCCGGAGGCCACGCGCACTCCGGCGGGGCGGAGGCCGCCTGCAAGGCGGGCCGCATCCACGACGCCGCGACCCTGGCCGACTTCTGCCGGGGCCGCCTCCACACCGCCGGGCTCAGCGCCGCCGCCCTCGCGGCGGCCGCCGCCCTCGGCCTCGACCCGGTGGAGCTCGACGACGCCGCCGACGCCCGTACGCCCTCACCCGCGCTGCGCGCCGCCGCGCGCCGCCTGGG
>NZ_JBGWAB010000125.1:0-22300 GCF_041862025.1 Streptomyces sp. AB3(2024) | reverse complement strand
CCCCCCCCCCCACGCCCCGCCCGCCGCGCCCCCCCCCCCCCCCCCCCCCCCCCCCCCCCCCCGCCCCCCCCCGGCCCCCCCCCCCCCCCCCCCCCCCCCCCCCCCCCCCCCCCCGCCCCCCCCCCCCCCCCCCCCCCGGGGCGGGGCCGCCGAACCGTCCGTGCCGGTGCCGACGGCATTAGGGTGTGCCCATGAGCGGAGAGAGCGACCTGCGGAAGCTGCTGAGCGGCATGCGCCCGGAGCTGAACGAGGGCCGGTACGTGTTCTGCACCCTCCCGGACATCGCGGCGGTCCCCGCCGGGCTCGCGCCCGTCGCCACCGTCCGCGAGGCCGAGGGACTGACCCTGGTCCTGCGCCAGGACGAGGCCGACGCGGCCGGACTCGCCTACACGTACACCGCGGGCTGGATCACCCTGCGCATCCACTCCGCCCTCGACGCCGTGGGCCTCACCGGAGCCTTCGCCGCCGCACTGGCCGAGCGCGGACTCAGCTGCAACGTGATCGCCGGGTACCACCACGACCACCTGTTCGTGGCCGCCGACCGGGCCGCCGAAGCCGTCTCCGTGCTGGAGGAACTGGCCGCGCGTTCGGCGGAATAGGTAAATCCGTAAAACAAATCGATCTTTCCCGGCCGTAGGACCCCCTCCGCGCGCGTGCGGGCGTACGCTGAGGCCCCGAACCGGCCAGGGGGGTTCCAGCCATGACGGATCGTCACGCCCACACGCGGCACGCGCTCTTCGAACGCGAAACGGAACTCGTCGCCGTCGACGAGGCCCTCGACCGGCTCACCGGATCGGGACCCGACGCCGGCGGCGGACTGCTCGCCCTCTCCGGCCCCGCCGGCCTCGGCAAGACCACCCTCCTCGCCGAAGTGCGCCGCAGCGCGCTCGCCCGCTCCTGCACCCTCCTCGCCGCCCGCGGCGGCGAACAGGAACAGAGCCAGCCCTTCCACGTCGCCCGCCAGCTCATCCAGCCCCGCCTGGCCGGCCGCTCCGAAGCCTCCCTGCGCGCCGCCCTCGGCGGCTGGTACCCGATCGTCGGCCCCGCCCTCGGCCTCTGCGCCCCCGGGCAGGGGGCCCCGCCCGACCCCCAGGGCCTGCGCGACGGGCTCGACTGGGTGCTCACCCAGCTCGCAGTCCAGCGCGCCCCCGTCGTCCTCCTCCTCGACGACGCCCACTGGGGCGACCCCGAGTCCCTCGGCTGGCTCGCCGCCTTCGCCCCGCGCGCCGAACACCTCGGGCTGCTCCTCGTCGTCGCCTACCGCCCCGACGAACTGCCCGCCCACGCCGAGGTCTTCCGCGGCCTGCCCGGCCGGGCCGGACGCCGCCCGCTGAGCCTCGCCCCGCTCAGCGCTGCCGCCGTCTCCACCCTCGTCCGCGAGACGGTCGGGGAACACGCCGAGGAGGCCTTCTGCCGCGAAGCCTGGGCCGTCACCACCGGAAACCCCTTCGAGGCCGTGGAACTCACCGCCAGGGTCCGCGCCAAGGGCCTCGAACCCACCTCGGCCAGCGCCCCCCTGCTGCGCGACCTCGCTGCGGCCCAGCGCGGCAGCGGACTCGTCGCCCGCCTGCACGGCCTCGGGCCCTCCACCGTCCGCTTCGCCTGGGCCTGCGCCGTCCTCGGCACCGCCATCCCGCAGCGGATCGCCGCACGCGTCGCCGGCCTCGGAGCCGAGGAGGCCGCCGACGCCACCGCCCGGCTGCGCGACGCCCGCATCCTGTCCGCCCCCGCCGAGGACGCGGACCCCGAGGGCGACCCCCCGCTGGAGTTCGTCCACCCGCTGCTCGCCACCGGCATCTACCGGGCCATCCCCGACGCCCTGCGCGTCGCCCTCCACGGCAAGGCCGCGGCCGCCGTCGTCGACGCCGGACTCGGCCCCTCCGCCGCCGCCCGCCACCTCCTGGAGACCCAGCCCGAGAACGACCCCTGGGTCGTGCGCACCCTGCGCGAGGCCGCCGCCGAGAACCTGCGCGCCGGCGCCCCCGAGGCCGCCCGCCGCCAGCTCGACCGCGCCCTGCAGGAACCCCCGGACTTCGACGAACGCGCGGCCGTGCTCTACGAACTCGGCTGCGCCTCCCTGCTCACCGAACCCGCCAACACCGTCAACCACCTGCGGGCCGCCCTCGCCGAACCCTTCGACGACCCGGCACTGCGCCAGGGCATCGTGATCCGGCTCGCCCAGGTCCTCGCCCACAGCGACGACCTCTCCGAGGCCTCCGCACTCCTCGCCCGCGAGATCCCCCACACCCCGGACGCCCGCGCCCGGCTGCGCCTGCAGTCCGAGCAGTTCATGTGGGACGCCTTCGACGCCGCCGAAACCGACTCCCCGGCCCGCTCGCGCCGGCTCGCCAAACTGGCCGACCGCCTCGGAGGCCGCGACCTCACCGAGCGGTACGTCATCGGCCTGCGCGCCTGGGACGCCTGCCTGCGCGGCGAGAGCGTCGAGACGGTCCTGCACCACGCGCGCCGGGTCCTCGCGGAACCCTTCAGCTGGGCCTACGCCGACCGCGGCTTCGAGGTCCCGGTACTGACCGCGATGGTCCACATGTACGCCGACCGGCCGGGCCGCGCCGAGGAGCTCTTCGCTGCGGGCACCGCCGAGTTCGAACGGCAGGGCTGGCGCGGGGCCCACCTCTCCTTCGCCTACGGGCTCCGCGCCTACATCCGCTACCGGCGCGGACAGCTCGCCGCGGCCGAGGAACTGGCCCGCGCCGGCCTGCGCCTCGCCGAACGCGTGGGCCGCCGTACGCCGGTGCACTGGTACGCCATCGCCATCCTCCTGACCACCCTGGTGGCCCGGGGCCGGGTGGACGAGGCCTGGGAGCTCGCGCGCGAGCACGGGTACGGCGAGCCCTTCCCCGCCGCCGTCGTCTTCCCCGACTCGCAGACCGTCCACGCCGAACTGCTGCTGGCCCGGGGCGAGACGAAGGCGGCGGTCGCGGCACTCGAAGAGGTCGGCCGCCGGCTGACCCCGCGCGGCATCCAGAACCCGGCCTGGTGCCCCTGGCAGCTCCACCTGGCCCGCGCCGTGGCCCCCGAGGACCCCGCCGCGGCCCGCGCCCTGGCCGACGAGGCCCTCGGCCGTGCCCGTGCCTTCGGCGCCCCCTCCGCCATCGGCCAGGCCCTGCGCGTCCGCGCGGAGGTGGCGGACGCCCCGGGCGAGCGGACGGCCCTCCTGGCGGAAGCCGTGGCCCTGCTGTCCCGCTCGCCCGCCGGATACGAACTCGCCCGCGCCCTGGCCGCCCTGGGCGCCGAGCGCGGGGACCGGGAACTGCTCACCCGGGCGCTGATCACCAGCCGGGAGTGCGGCGCCGACGCACTTGCGGCGAGCACCGCCGAACGGCTGCTCGCCCTCGGAGGAGTCCTGCCCTGCGGTTCCTCCTGGGAGGACGAGCCGACCCCGGAGGAGCTGCGCGCCGCCGAGGACGCCGTCCGGGGCGGGCCGACGCCGAGCCCCGAACTGTCCGCCGTCTGCCGCAAGCTCGGCACCGACCTGAGCGGCCTGTCCGACGCCCTCGCGGCGTTCGCCCGTGGCGCACACTGAGCGGCACCCGAATCGGGATCTTCCTGACCGAAGCGGCCGCCTCCGACCGGGCGGTGCGGCGCTTCGCCGGCCCGGCGGTCCGCGCCGCCTGGCCGCTGCCCGACCGGACCCCGACCCTGGGGCCCCGCGCCCGGGGAACTGTTCGACTGGTCGGCGGAGGCCGCCCGCGTCCTGGCGGAGGTAGTGGGCGGGCTCGGCCCCGACGTCCCGGTGTGGAGCCACCTCTGGCAGCGCAGGCCCGCCCGGGAACCGCGCGTCACCGGGGATCCCGCGCTGCTCCGGCGCTGGTTCAGCTCGTACCGCCGGTCTGACGCGGACGCGCCCCACTCGCGCGGACGTGCTCCACCCCCGGGTGGGGCACGTCCCCCGCGGCACCGCTCACCCGCGCAGTGCCCGGGCCGCCGCCAGCTCGGCCTCCGCCAGCGGCGGCCCGGTCAGCTGCGCGCGGCGCGGGCCCAGCGCGGCGGCCAGCAGCACCGGCGGGGTGAACAGCCGGGCCGCGGGCCGCTCAAGGGTCATCACGTCGGTGACGGCGCGCGCCACCCGCCCGTTGCCGGTGCTCGTGTGCAGCAGCCGCCGCACGTACGCGGCGGCCACCTTCTCGGCCCGCGTCGGACCGCCCTCGGTGGCACCCGGGTAGAAGACGTCGTTGCCGGTGGACAGCGCCCACGCGGCGCTCACCGGCCCGGCGACGGCCTTCTGCAGGCGGGCGCCGAGCCCGTCGGCGGACCAGCCGTGCCGGGCGATCACGGCCCGCAGGGCGAGGGCGCTCTGCGCGGCCACCGACATGCCGTGCCCGTACACCGGGTTGTAGGCGGCGACGGCGTCCCCGATGACGGCGAACCCCTCCGGCAGCGCGGACTTCTCGTAGTGGTGCCTGCGGTTGACGGTCGTCCGCGTGACGACCACGTCGGTCAGCGGCTGCGTCCCGCTGATCAGCTCGCCGACGACCGGGTGGCGCAGCTTCCGCGCGAAGTCCTCGAACGCCTCCGGATCCGAGGTGGGTTCGCCGCCCCGCGTCCCCGACAGGGTGACGAGCCAGCGGTCCCCCTCGATCGGCACCAGGGTCGCCGAGCGGCCCGGACCGGGCTCGCGCGGATCGGCCTGCACGTTCACGATGACGGGGAAGGCGTTCCCGAGGTCCTCGGGGGCACGGAAGATCCGGCTGGCGTAGACGAGACCGGGGTCGACGGTCCGCACCGAGGGTGCCGCCATGCCGAACCCGGTCAGCCAGGCGGGGGCCCGCGAGGACCGGCCGGAGGCGTCGACCACCAGGTCCGCCGCGACGACCCGCTCCGCACCGTCCCGTTCGCGCACCCGGACCCCCGTGACCCGGCGGGCGTCACCCTCCAGGCCCAGCACCTCCGTACGGTCGACGACGCTGACCCGTGCCAGGGCCCCCACGGCCCGGCGGACGTGCCAGTCGAGGAGGTCGCGGCCGGCCACGATCACGTAGTGGGAGGCCTCGGCCCAGCGGCGGAACCAGCCGGCCGGGGAGAGGCCCACCATGTTCGTCGGCAGCGCTATCCGATGGGCGCCGTCGTCCATGAGCCGGCCGATGGTGCCCGGCAGCAGGCTGTCGACGGCCGTCGCCCCGCCGGACCACAGCAGGTGGGCGTGACGGGCCTGCGGCAGCGCCCGGCGCGGCAGGGGACCGTCGGGCAGCGCGTCCCGTTCCACGACGACCACGTCGGCGAACTCCGCGAGCGCGGCGGCCGCCAGCATCCCGGCGAGGCTGCCGCCGATGACCACCGCGGTGCGCGGACCCGGTGACGACGGTGCGGTGCTGCTCATGAACCCACGCTCTCTGGATGGTCTGCCGGCCCGGACCGGGCGCGGAAGGAGGTGACGGCCGGGGACCGGCGCAGGGCCTTGGAGACCGCGACCAGGTCCGGGGCCTGGGTCTGGCCCGCCGCGGCCGCCTCCTCGGCTTCGGCGCCGCCGCGCATCCGGCGCAGCGCCGCGACCACGGCGACCGCGTCGGCGGTGGCCGCCGCCTGGGCCGGGGCCTCCCTGCGGGCCAGCGCCTCGGCGAGGGCCCGCTCCCGGACCTCGGGTTCCATGAACGGCTGGAGGCGCAGCAGTCCGTCGCTGATCTGGGTCCTGCGCTGGACGAGGCGCCTGCTGATGGGGGAGCGCCGGGGCAGCCGCAGCGAACCGGTGTCGAGCGGCTCCAGCTCCTTCACGAACGGCACCAGGCAGCGGAAGTGGTAGTAGTCGGTCCCTATCCGCTGCAGGGCCTCGCCCGCATGGGGCAGGATGAAGCCCACCGCGATGAACAGCGCGCACACGGCGGCGATGGGCGGGGCGACGTAGGTGCTGAGCCAGTCCAGGTCGTTGCCGCTCCAGCGGGCGACTACCGCGATCAGCTTCACCGAGTCGTAGCAGAGGTTCAGGATGAAGCCGATGACCAGGAGCACCAGGCCCGCGCGCAGCCAGCCCGAGACCTGGCGCAGCCAGGACCAGGTGACCACCGAGGTGATCGCGCAGGCGATGGTGTGGGCCCCCAGGTAGAGCAGGATGTGCTCGCGCATCCAGGGGGTGTTGGCGTAGTACGTGTCCAGGTCACGCAGGCGTTCCACCGGTACGTCGGCGAACGCGAAGGTGATCCACAGCCCGGCGACGACGGCCGAGTAGACGATCCCGATCGTCCAGCTGGTGCGCCGCACGCGCCGCGGATCGCCGCCCCGCCAGTGGATGATCATCACCAGACAGGAGGCGCAGAACAGCGTGAGCAGCGTGTACAGGATCGGCGCCGCGATGTTCGGGACGCCCGTCCCGCGGTTCATCGCCTCCAGCGTCTTGGGCCGGCCGCAGTAGAAGACGGCGGAGGCCAGCAGCAGCAGGCCGCCCACGGAACGCACGTTGGGATCGATGCGCCAGAACCTCATCATCACGGGCAGCCGGATCGCGAACGCCAGGGTGAGGATCGCCGCCGGGATGAGGTAGGGGATGTAGTACTTGTCGGAGTTCACCGTCAACCGATCGGTCCGCGGTAGCCGAGCGCGTTGCCGATGCGCCCGGCGACATCGTTCCTGCGCACCGCGCCGGGGGCGTCGCCGCCCACCAGCCAGGGCCGGCACCGGTCGCCGAGCATCAGGCCGAAGCTCTCCGCCTCGATCTCCTGGACGTCCTCGTAGTGGGAGCGCGCCGCGACACTGGCGTACGTCAGGTCCGAGGCGTCCGGCAGGGAGCGGGCGGCGGCGGCCGCCCCGCGTCCGTGCTCGGTGCAGTGCCCGGCCTTCATGTGCCACAGCTCGTGTCCGAGGATGACCAGTTGGTGGTCGGGGGTCGTGTACTTCTCCACCACGACGATGTCGTACTCCTCCATGTTCAGCCACAGTCCCGAGGTGGTCAGTTCGGTGGGGAAGCGCTCGAAGCGCAGCACGATCGGGCGGCCGCCCCGGGTACGGCTCATGGCGTCGCAGAGCGCGCGGAAGAGCGTCTGCGGCTCGACCGGCGCCTCCAGGTCGAGCGACGAGGTGAGCGCGGTGCAGAGCTTGCGCATGGAGCGAGAGACGTTCACCGGACCTCCTCGGCGGACAGCATCGAGGTGATCATGCCAAGGAGCAGTGTCTCCTGGGTACGGCTGAGTGTTCTGCCCCGGGTGGACACGGAGACCAGACCGTAGTGGTCCGTGAGTTCGGCCAGCAGATCGCCCGGTCCGTTGTCGAGCGACCGGACAGCGGGCTGCAGGGCCCTGTCCAGGGCCTGGGCCGGGGTGTCCGTCAGAAAGGCGGGCTCGTGGCCGAAGAAGGCCGCGAACTCCTCGCAGTGCCGCAGGTGCGGCAGGGGCCCGCCCGACACCAGGTGGTCGACCCACCCCGGGGGCGCGCCGATGGCTGCCGCGATGTCCGCGACGGAGTAGGGGCGGCCGTTGGTGTCCCGGGAGGTGGCGTACAGGAAGGCCGCGCGCCGGTGGATCGTTTCCCCGGCCTCCTCGGGCGCGGGATCCGAGCACTTCTCGCCCCGCAGCAGCGCGGCCGTCACCTCGGTGGGTACGCCGGTGCGTGCCGCGAGGGCCTGCACGTCCAGGATCTCGTCGAGGTCCAGTTGCCTCTCCTTGGCGAGCGCCCGTATGTGGGCGAGCGTCGTGGCGAGGGACAGGACAGACTCCGCCATCTGTCTGTGCTCCCATACGTCCGAAGGGCAGATCCGTCTGCACTCACGGAGGGACGCCGTGTCCCCCCGGTCACAAGATCCTCAGCGCCGGACTGGTCGTCGTCGCGTCGTCGCACGGAGGACGGCCGGACCGGTGGTGGGGACGGACAGCAAGATACAGCCAGTGAGCGGGGCTGTGGCGGGAAAGGGAGCCTGCTTCGCGGTCCGACGCGGCGACCCGCCTCCCGTCCGTCCGGACGGTAAGGAGTACAGCGGTCGGACGGTCCATACGCGCAGGTCCGGGATCTCCGGGCCGGTGCGGGCGGCGTCCGGGAGGCCCGCCGCGGACCTGTCGCGGACGCGTCGCGGGCCCGTGGCGGACCTGTCGCAGGCCCGTCACGGGCCCGCCATGGGCCCTTCGCGGGGCCTTCGCCCGGACGAGGGCCCCGCGGGCCGGAAAAGCGCCGCGGCCACGTACCATGGCGGCATGTCCTTCCTCCGCCGCCACCGTGCCGCCACTCCCGCCGGCCCGGACTTCGACGTCCTGGCCATGGACCCGGGGGACTGGCCGGGCAACCTCGGGGCCGGGCTGCTGCCCGCTCCCGACGGCAGCTGCCAGGGCGTCTTCCTCCGCTACGACCTGTTCGGCGGCCGCGGCCCCGCAATGATCATCGGCAACCTCCCCGAGGGATCCCCGGCCCGGGACCTCGCCGAGGGCCAGGTCCCCTTCGAGGTGGCCCAGCTCCTCGCCGCCCTGGAGAACGACGAGGAAGTCGAGGTCACCGGCTCCGAGGACTGCCCCGTCATGCAGGGTGACAACCTCCTCATCGTCCGCAAGGTCAAGCTCTCCGAGAGCCGGATCTCCTGCGTCCAGTTCGACCGCAGCGACAACGTCCTCGTGACCATCGCCAGCTGGGACCGCCCCATCACCGACGACCTCTACGCGCTGCTCAAGCCGCTGCCCGCAGAGCTCTTCCAGCAGGGCTAGGCGGTCCCCTCCGTGACGGGGCGGGCCCTCCCGGGCCGGCCCCGCCGGTGCCGGCGGCTCCACCTTTCCGGTCAGGCGTCCGCGATGTCGTTCGCCGCCACGTAGCCGAAGGTCATCGCCGGCCCGATCGTCGACCCGGCCCCCGCGTAGCTGTGGCCCATCACCGCCGCGCTCGCGTTGCCGGCCGCCCACAGGCCCCGGATCACGGAGCCGTCCGGCCTCAGCGCCCGGGCGCGGGCGTCCGTGACGATCCCGCCCTTCGTGCCCAGGTCCCCCGGCACGATCTTGAAGGCGTAGAACGGCGGTACCCAGACCGGGGCCAGACACGAGTTCGGCTGCACCGCCGGGTCCGTGTAGTAGTGGTCGTACGCCGTGTCGCCCCGGTGCTGATCAGGGTCGGTGCCGTTCCACGCCTGGGCGTTGAAGCGGTTCAGCGTCGCCCGCAGCGCGGCCGCCGGCACCCCGATCTGACCCGCCAGGGCGTCCCAGGTCCAGGCTTTCCTCGCCGCGCCCGCCTCGTACCAGGCGTCGGGGAAGGGGAGCGTCGGCAGGATGTCCTTGAACAGGTACCGGTTGCGGTAGTTCTGGTCCACGATCAGCCACGCCGGGATGTGGGAACCCGCCCCCGCCCGGTCCTTCTCGTACATCACGTGCACCACGTCGCTGTACGGGGCGGCCTCGTTCACGAAGCGCGCCCCCGCCCGGTTCACGATCAGGCCGCCCGGCAGGGTCCGCTCCGCCAGGCAGAAGTACGGCTCCCCGGGCAGCGGGATCGACGGACCCCACCAGGCGTCCTCCATCAGGGCCAGCGCGGCTCCCGCCCGTTGCCCGGCCCGGATCCCGTCGCCCGTGTTCTCCTTCGCGCCCACCGACCACTCGGTGCCGATCGGCTGCTGCTGGTACTGCGCCCGCATCTGCGCGTTGTGTTCGAAGCCGCCCGAGCCGACGACCACCCCCTTGCGCGCCCGTACGACGCCCCGTACGCCCTCCTTCTCCACCACGACCCCGGTCACGGCACCGTCCGGCCCCTCCTGCACCAGGTCCACCAGCGGGCTGTTCAGCCACACCGGCACTCCCGCCCCCAGCAGCCCGGCCCGCAGCCCGGCGGCCAGGGCCTGCCCCATGGTCAGCGGCTTCTCCCCGCGCAGCGCGGCCTTGGTGCCGCGCGCCAGGCACTCCGTCGACACCGCGAGCCCCTTCGCGCTGACCGCCGCGAGGTTCAGCCACTTGTAATCCTGGCTGAACACCACCATCCCGGCGGGCACCGGCATGTACGCCGGGTTCAGATGCGCCAGCTCCGCCCCCAGGACGTTCCCGTCGATCTGGTCCGGCTCGATGGACCGGCCGCCCGGCAGCCCGCCCGGCAGGTTCGGGTAGTAATCGCTGTAGCCGTCCATGAAGCGGAACCTCAGCGGGCTGTTCGCCATCACGAAATCCAGCATCCGGGGCCCGTTCGCCAGGAACGCCGCCTGGCGGTCGGCAGGAACGTCGGCCCCGACGACGGCCGAGAGGTACGTCGCCGCCTTCTGCGGGGTGTCCGGGACCCCGGCGCCCAGGATCACCGAGTTGTTGGGCAGCCAGATCCCGGCACCCGACCGGGCGGCCGACCCGCCGAAGGTGGGGGCCTTCTCCACCACCAGGACGCTCAGCCCGCGCCGGGCGGCGGTGAGCGCGGCGGTCATCCCGGAGGCCCCGGACCCGACCACGACGACGTCGTACTCGCCGAGCGGCGGGCCGTCGGCCGCCCGCGCGACGGCGGACGGGAGCACGGTGGCGGCGAGCACCCCGGCCCCGGTCCCGGCCAGGACGGTACGCCTGGAGGGGAGGGCGGCGGGGGAGGTGCGTGAAGCACTTGCGGACATGGGCGGGCTCCGGCGGGAGGGAGGGAAGGGTGGCTCCAGCATGTCTGATGCTGAGTCAGAAACCTGTTCGGGGGATCATGGGATGTCAAGGCATCCGGCGCCGCCGCATCCAATACCCGACCGTGGCGACGCCGAGCAACGGGCCCCACAACACCAGTGGTGCGTAGCAGGTGTAGAACCACACGGTGGCGAAACCCCCCGCCTCACCGGGCCAGTCGTCGGGCAGCGGCTCTCCCGTGACGGTGGTCCCGGCCACCTGGCTCCACGCGACGAGGCCCCACAGGGCGGTCAGCGCGAGGGCGCCGAGGGCGGCGGGGATCCCGGCGGCGGCCACCGGTATCCGCCGCCCGCCCAGGACCGGCAGCCGGCGCGGGAGCCGCTCGCCCCACGCGGCGACCAGCCCGACCGCGGTGAAGGCCAGGAGCTCCGTGAAGACCGTCAGGGCGACCACGTACACCCGCATCGGGATCCACTCCGGCAGGTTCCCCCGGATCCCCTCGGGATCGTCGGCGAAGAGCAGGCCGAGCCGCCAGATCCCGGACGGCAGCACGGTGAACGGGACGGCGTAGGCGGCGGCCCGGGCCCACCGGGCGACCCCGGGCACCGGGGCGTGTGCGGTCCTCCAGGCGGCACGCAGGCGCCCGCCCGACGGCGGGGCGTCGATCATCCGTACGGGCAAGGTGTCCTCCGGGGCTGCGGGCGTCTTCAGGGGTGCCCTCCGAAGATCGCAGCCGCCCCCGGGCCGGTGGATCCCCCGGCTGAGCGAACCGCCTCACCCGCGCGGGGGAAGGCGGATCCGCCGCGCGGCGTACGCGCACGAGCGAAGTCCCGTGGCGGTGGGAGCCACGGGACTTCGCGTCATGGGGGTGGGGATCAGCGCGTGCCGACCGCGGCCCTGACCGCTCTGCGCGCCATGCCCGCATCGTCGTGCAGGCGGCGCAGCAGCAGGCGCTGCTCCTCCCCCGAGGACAGGGCACCCGCGGGCAGGGGCTGCGTCGGTGCGGTGGCCGTCATCGACCGCTGCACGGCCGTCTCGGTCATCCGGATCTCCCGGGTCAGCACCAGCATCAGGTTGACCAGGAAGGCGTCCCGGAAGGCGGGACCGGCCGACTGGGCGAGCCTGCTGATCTGGCCGCGCGCCGCCGGGGCGTCGCCCAGCACCGCCCACAGTGTGGCCAGGTCGTAGCCGGGCAGGTACCAGCCCGCGTGCTCCCAGTCCAGGAGCACCGGACCCGCCGGGGACAGCAGCAGGTTCGACAGCAGCGCGTCGCCGTGGTTGAACTGCCACGGGACCCCCGCCGGCCGCAGGCCGTGCAGCAGCTTCTGCAGGTCGCCGAAGTCCCGGTCGGGCAGCAGCCCGAGCTCGTGGTCCCGGCTGATCCGCCGCGCGTAGTCCACCGGGTGCCCGAACAGATCGGTCGGCGGTCGCCACTGGTTCACCCGGCACACCGCTCCGAGGGCGGCCCGCAGGTCAGTGCGGGGCGGGGCCTCCACCGGGTGCCGCTGGAGCGCCGCGACCCGGCCCGCCATGCGCTCCACGATCAGTACGCAGTTCTCCGGATCGGCGGCGATCAGCCGGGGTACGCGTACCGGCGGACGGTGCCGGACGAAGGTCCGGTACGTCGCTATTTCGTGCCGGTACCGCTCACGCCACTCGGACGAATGGTCCAGTAAGACCTTCGCCACGGCGGTCATCCGCCCGGTCGTTCCCACCAGCAGGACCGACCGGCCGCTGCGCCGCAGGACCTGTACCGGTGCGAACTCCGGACAGATCCGCTGCACCGACGCGAGCGCGGTGCGCAACTGCGCTCCCTGCGGCCCCGACAGGTCGATCCTTCCGCTGAGCGGCTGCGATCCGGTACCCGGCATCCGCCGCGCCCGTACGGCGCCGGCGCCCTGCGCCGGGACCGGCGTGCGGCCGGGTTCGAGGTACGGGCCGCCCCCTGCCTGGAGGGTGCGGTGCGGACGGACCGGGGCGGACACGGAGGACGTTGCTGCGTACATGGCGTTTACGGTTCCCTTCGTGCGCCGACGAGTTGCGTACGCCGCCCCGCCGGATCCCGTACTTCACCCTGGGGAGTTCCGCCGGTGAACCGGGTCGGGGAGGCGCATTCCTACCTGACACCCGGCGGTCCCTGGCGAACCACGGGGCGTGCCCTGGCGAACCCTGGCGAATAGTCCACGGGGATCTGACAGGGGGCTACTGTCAACTCAGCCGAGAACCTGGGGGCTTGACGTGAGCAAAGGTCCAAACACCCGTCTGAACGACCTGTTCGGCCTGGCCGGCTGGTCCAAGGGCGAACTGGCGAGGATGGTCAACCGGCAGGCGGCGGCCATGGGTCACCACCAACTGGCCACCGACACCTCGCGGGTGCGGCGCTGGATCGACATGGGGGAGACCCCGCGCGAACCGGTGCCCACGGTACTGGCAGCACTGTTCACCGAGCGGCTCGGTCGTGTCGTGACCATCGAGGACCTCGGGTTCGTACGGCAGCGGCGCACCACCAAACGGCAGTCGGACGGGGCGAAGGAGAACCCCGACGGAGTGCCCTGGGCGCCCGAACGCACAGCCGCGGTCCTCACCGAATTCACGGGAATGGACCTCATGCTCAACCGACGCGGCCTGATGGGCGCGGGAGCCGCGCTCACCGCCGGCTCAGCCCTCAGCAACGCCATGTACGACTGGCTCCACTCCGACCCCGCCGCGGCCAAGGACGTGCAGCGCTTCGGCGATCCCCACCAGGCCGACCCGGCGGGCTACGACCGCTACGAGGCCGCCCCCATCGGCTCCCAGGAGATCGCGGCCCTGGAGCGCTCCGTGGAGGTCTTCCGCGCCTGGGACGCCTCCCGGGGCGGCGGCCTCCAGCGCAAGGCCGTCGTGGGCCAGCTGAACGAGGTGGGCGGCATGCTCGCCTACCACCACCCCGACCACCTCCAGCGCAGACTGTGGGGGGTGGCGGCCAACCTGGCGGTGCTGGCGGGCTGGATGTCGCACGACGTCGGACTCGAACCCACCGCACAGAAGTACTTCGTCATCGCCGCCCACGCGGCCCGCGAGGGCGGCGACCGCCCGCGCGCCGGAGAGGCGCTCTCGCGGGCGGCCCGGCAGATGGTCCACCTGGGCAAACCGAACGAGGCCCTGGACCTGATGAAGCTGGCCCAGTCCGGCTCCGGCGAGCAGACCCTCCCGCGCACCCGCGCCATGCTGCACACCATCGAGGCCTGGGCGCAGGCCGCCATGGGCAAGGGCCAGGCCATGCGCCGCACCCTGGGCGAGGCCGAGGAACTCTTCGTCTCCGACAAGGGCGACGTACCGCCGCCCTCGTGGATGCAGCACTTCGACGAGGCGGACCTGCACGGGATGCAGGCCCTGGCGTACCGGACGCTCGCCGACCACGACGCCACGGCGGCGCCGGTGGCGGCGCGCCACGCGCGGGAGGCACTGCGGCTGCGCGGCGACGGCTACCAGCGCTCCCAGACCTTCGACTACATCTCCATGGCCTCGGCCTGCTTCATCGCCGACGAACCGGAACAGGCCGACCGCTATGCCCGGCTGGCCCTGGTCTCCATGAGCGAGACCAGCTCGCACCGCACCTGGGACCGGCTGCGCGAGATGTACCGGCTGACCGGCCAGTACGCCGGCTACGCCCGTATCGAGGACCTGCGCGAGGAGATCAAGCTGGCCCTGCCCGACGCACCCGCCCCGAGGGTCGCCCGAGGGACGGAGGTGTAGGGGGGAGGGGTGCCACGGAACGCATGCGGAAGGGAACGGACGCGCGAGCGGAGGGGAACGACGATGGGCCGCGCCCCGGGCGCGGCCCCCAGCCTGCGGTCGTCGCGGGGCTGCGGTCCGCCGGCCGACGTCCCGCGGACGGTACGCGGTGCCCTAGCCGCCGATGCGGGCGACCAGTACGCAGGCGTCGTCCTCCCGCTCGCCCTCGCCGAACTCCTGCGTCACCAGCCGTACGCAGTCCCGCGCCGAACGCGCCGCCGGGAACCGCGGCGCGAGCGCCAGCAGGCGTTCCGCGCAGTCCGTCCGGCCGAACTCGATGCCGTGCGGCGTCAGTCCGTCCGTGTACAGGACGAGCACGTCGCCCGGTTCGATCCGCTCCTCGGCCTGCCCGTACGCGGCCCCCGCGGTCGCGCCCAGCAGCACGCCCTCCGGCGGCCGCAGCGCCCTGCCCCGGCCGCACCGGAACAGCAGCGGCGCGGGGTGCCCGGCCTGGGCCCAGGTGAGCACCCGGCGGGCGGGGTCGTAGCTGCAGCAGACGGCCGAGCCCATGGCGGGCTGTACGGAGGCCTCCAGCAGTTGGTTGAGCCAGCCCATCAGCGGGCCGGGCTCGATCCCGGCGATGGCCATCCCGCGCAGGGCGCCGAGCATCATGGCCATGCCGGACGTGGCGCTCACCCCGTGCCCGGTCAGGTCGCCGACCGTCAGCAGGGAGCGGCCGTCGGGCAGTTCGAGGGCGTCGTACCAGTCGCCGCCGATCGGCGAGCCGGTCGTGGAGGGCAGGTAGTGCGCGGCCACGTCCACGGCGGAGGCGCTGCCGTGCGGGAACCGCAGGGAGCCGCGCCACGGGGGGAGCACGGCTTCCTGCAGTTCGACCGCCAGCCGGTGCTCGGTCCGCGCGATCTCCTGCCGGCGCTGGAGCGAGTCCTGTGACTCGCGCACCGCCCGCTGGCTCCGGCGCAGTTCACTCACGTCGCGGAGCACGGCCCACATCGTGGCCGTGCAGCCGTCGGAGTCGAGTACCGGCCCGCCCCTCATGTGCAGCGTCCGGACGCGGCCGTCGGCCCGGACGATGCGGAACTCGCCGTCGATCGGCTTCCCGTCGACCAGGCAGTCCGTGACCATCGCGGTCAGCAGGGGCTGGTCCTCGGAGAAGAGGGTGGAGCCCAGCTCGTCGAGGGGCAGCGGGCCGGCCTCGGGCGAGCGGCCGAAGATCTGGAAGAGCTCCTCGGACCAGGTGACCTCGTCGGTCAGCAGGTTCCACTCGGCGCTGCCGATCCGGGTCTGCCGGTCCTGGGTGGTGGTGCCGGGCGCCATCGGGGGGAGCCCGGAGGGCTCCGGGGCGGGCGGCAGCCCTTCCCTGAGCCGGCCGAGGTGCTCGCCGAGGTCGTCGAGCTGGTGCACGGCCAGGTCGCAGAGCGCGCGCTGCCAGCGGCCCTGCGGGTCGTCCTCGTCCACGACGGTGTCGCGGCGCACCGCGTCCACGTCGCCCCGCAGCCGCCGGGTCCGGGAGATCAGGGCGTCCACCGGTCCCGGCTCGGGCGGCTGCGCGGGGCGGTCCGCGTACAGGTGGGACGGCATGGGCACTCCGATGCAGGCGCGGCGATGAGAACGCGTCACGGCCAGGTCCTGGAGAAGGACCGGCTTCGACTGTGGCACAGCCCGCGACGGGCTGTAAGGCGTTTGGCAACATCCGTACAGGCCTTGCTCCCGACATATGCCGCGGGCCTTGCCGTCTCCCGGCGCGCGTACGAACGAATCCGGTCACCCAGGGCGGGTCCGGCCTGCCGGGAGGCCCTGGCCGGCCCCTCCGCCCGCCCGGCGCGGGGCCCGCGCGCCGACGGCCGGAAAGGGGCGCTCGGTGCGGCATCCGTCGAGCGTACGGGCGAGGCGTTCGCACCGCGGAGCTCCTCGGGTGAGCCCGTGATCGCCCCCTCCGGGGATCCCCCGAAAGGGGGATCCCGGGCCCCGGGAGGGCCGAATCCGGGGCGCTCGGTGCGCGGTTCGTGGCCACTGGGGTCACTCCGGCCCCGCGCTTCCCACTGCGTCCGGTGATCGCTACTCTACGTGTCGGTAATGAGCCGGTGGGGGTCCGAGCGGCGGGCCGGGGGCAGGGCGGGGACACGACCAGATGACCGAACAGACCAGGGTGACCGGATCCGCGTCCGCGTCCGCCGCCGACGGGCCGGGGGCCGGCTCCGGGAGCAGCCGGCGCTCCTTCCTGACCTACCTCGTCGCGGCGCCGACCCTGGCGCTGGTCACCCGGGCCGGCGCCGACGTGCTCGCCCCGCAGCCCGCGCACGCCGTGATCCCGACCCTGCCCGCCATCGCCGACCTGGTCGACCTCGGCGACCTGTTCATCCTGGCCGGCGCCCCGACCTCCGCCCTGCTGGCGCTCGCGGTGGAGGCGGACGGCACGATCCGCTTCCGTCTGCCGCGCGAGGAGGTCGGCCAGGGCCTGACCACCGCCGTGGCCATGCTGGTCGCCGAGGAACTCGACGCGCCCCTGGACTCGGTCCGGGTGGAGCTCGACGACGCACGCCCCGAGCTGCTGTTCAACCAGCTCACCGGCTCCTCGAACTCGATCCGCTCCCTGTACGGCCCGGTGCGCCAGTGCGCCGCCACCGCCCGCGCCCGCCTCGTCGCGGCGGCGGCCGTCCGCTGGAACCTCCCCGCCTCCCGCCTGACCACCGCGAACGGCGTCGTACGGGCCCCCGACGGCCGCACCGCCGCCTACGGTGGCCTCTCCGCGGAGGCGGCGGCGCCCGGCCTGATCGTCCTCGGAGCCTCCCCGAAACCCGCCGCGCGGCACGCCCTCGTCGGCACCCCCACCCGCCGGATCGACGCCCGGGCCATGGTCACCGGCGCCCAGAAGTACACCCTCGACCTCGACGTGCCCGGCGCCAAGCCCTGCGTGGTGCGCCGTCCGCCCACCCTCGGCGGCGGTGTGCGCGGCGTGTCCAACCTCGACGCCGTCCGGGCCATGCCCGGGATCCTGCACGTGGTCACCGTCCCGACCGGGGTCGCCGTCGTCGCCGAGACATTCGGACAGGCCCTGGACGCGAAGGCCGCCCTCCAGGTCGTCTGGGGCCCCGGCCCCGCCGACCGGCTGTCGGACGCGCAGATCCGCGCCAGGCTCCGGGCCGCAGTCCCTCCGCTGCTGGTGCCGCCGCTGCTCACCCCGTACGTGGACGCCGAGTTCGACTTCGCCTTCGTCAGCCACGCCCCGATGGAGACCAACTCCGCCGTCGCCGACGTACGGGACGACCGCGCCGAGATCTGGTCCGGGCTCAAGTCCCCGATCGTGGCGCGGGAGACCATCGCCGCCGATCTCGGGCTGCCGCTGGACAAGGTGAAGGTGCACGTGGTCCAGGCCGGCGGCTCCTTCGGCCGGCGGCTCTTCTTCGACGCGGCCCTGGAGGCCGCCCGGATCTCCAAGGCCTGCCGCCGCCCGGTGAAGCTGATGTGGACCCGAGTCGACGACACCCGGCACGGCCGGATGCGCCCCGCGACCCACCACCGGATCCGCGCCACCCACCTGCTCGGCGAAGTGCTCAGCTTCGAGCACCGGGTCGCCGCCGCGGAGACCGACTTCCGGCACGGGCTCGGCGAGATCATCACCGCCACCGCCGCGAGCCTGCCGTCGGGCATCGGCAACGCCACCCTGGCACAGACCCTGTTCCTGACCACGGTGAAGTCCCCGTACCACTTCGGGCTCACCACCCAGGCGCTGAGCGAAGTGCCCACCGGCATCCCCACCGGGTCCTGGCGCTCGGTCTACTCGGCCAACACCCGGGGCGCCGAGGAGATCGTGGTCGACGAGCTGGCCGCCGCCACGGGCAAGGACCCGTACCGCTTCCGCCGCACCTTCCTGAAGACCGACGCCCAGCGCGCGGTGCTGGACAAGGTGGCCGCCGAGGGGGAGTGGGGGCGCGCGCTGCCGGCCGGCTGCGCCCAGGGCATCGCCTTCCACGAGGAGTACAAGTCCCGCACCGCCTGCCTGGTGGAGATCGACACGCGGGATCCGGAGCACGTGCGCGTCACCCGGGCGGTGATCGCGGTGGACGTGGGTCTGCCCGTCAACCCGAGCGGCCTGGAGGCGCAGATGATCGGCGGCCTCACCGACGCGATCTCCACCACGCTGCGGGCCGGGCTGCACCTGGACAATGGGCTCCCGCTGGAGGGCAGTTACAGCCAGTTCCACTGGGCGAAGCAGCGCGACACCCCGCTGGACGTACGGGTCTTCGTGCTCCCGGCGACGGGGACCGACCCGGGCGGCGCCGGCGAGCTCGGGGTGCCGGCCGCCGTCGGCGCCATCGCCAACGCCTGGGCCCGCGCCACCGGTTCCAAGCCGCGCAGCTTCCCCCTCGACTTCGACGTCGACTTCACCCCCTACCCGCGCTGACCGACTGGAGCACGCCGTGCCCTCGCACACCTTCACCGTCAACGGGCGGAGCGTCACCGTCGACGCGCCCGACGACCTGCCCCTCCTGTGGGTGCTCCGTGACATGCTGGGCGTCACCGGCCCCAAGTACGGCTGCGGGGTGGACGTCTGCAAGGCCTGCACCAGCCACCTCGACGGCACGGACGTCCGGCCGTGCGTGGTGCCCGTCTCCGCCTGCGCGGGCAAGCGGGTCACCACCATCGAGGGCCTGGCGGACGGGGACGTGCTGCACCCGGTGCAGGAGGCCTGGCTGGAGCAGGACGTGGCCCAGTGCGGCTTCTGCCAGCCCGGCCAGATCATGGCCGCGGTGGCGCTGCTCCGGCGCACGGGCGAGCCGACGGACGAGGACATCGACGCCATCGCCAACATCTGCCGCTGCGGCACCTACTTCCGCATCCGCGAGGCCATCCGCAGCGCGGCCGCCCGGATGTGAGGCCGCCCGGATGTGAGGCCGTGGGCGGGGGCCGGACCCCGATGGGTCCGGCCCCCGCCGCGCCGCGTGGGGATCAGGCGAGCAGCTTCTGCTTGGCCTGCTGGAACTCGGCCTCGGTCAGATCGCCCTTGGTCCTCAGCTCGGAGAGTCTGGCCAGCTCGTCCGCCGTGCTCTTGGTGGAGCCACCCGCGGTCTCGCGGATGTAGCTGTTGAACGCCGCCTGCTGTTCCTGCGCGTGCGTGATCTCGCGCTTGCCCATGTTCTTGCCGCGGGCGATCACGTAGACCAGGACGCCCAGGAACGGGATCAGGATCAGGAACAGCAGCCAGAGGGCCTTCAGCCAGCCGTTCATCTCGTGGTCGCGGAAGAGGTCCACGATGATGCGGAAGAGCAGGACCAGCCACAGGACCCAGAGGAAGATCCACATCACCGTCCAGAACGCGCCCAGCACGGGGTAGTCGTAGGCCAGATAGACGGATGCCTCCATGGCCGTCCTCCTTACGTTCGGGCGGCCGTCCGTTCGCGTGGTGCGCGGGCGGCCGACGTGATCACCATCGCAGCAGGTCTTCAAGATCGCCACTGGGCCGGACGGAGGCCCGGCCGGGGCCGGACGGACGGGTCGCTTCCCGCTAAACGGGGCATCGATGGACGATCATGCCGGAATGAGGCGTATCAATCTGAAACGCGTGCTGGTCGGTCAGCCCCTCGACACCGCGCGCCTGGGCGAGACCCTGCTGCCCAAGCGGCTCGCGCTGCCTATCTTCTGCAGCGACCCCCTCTCCTCGGTGGCCTACGCCACCGAGGAGATCCTGCTGATCCTCGCCCTCGGCGGGGTCGCGCTGCTCCACCTCACGTGGTACGCGGCCGCCGCGATCGTCTTCCTGCTGGTGGTCGTCATCGCCTCCTACCGGCAGACCTGCCACGCCTACCCCGGCGGCGGAGGCGCGTACATCGTCAGCTCCGAGAACCTCGGGCCGACCGCCGCCCTCACCGCCGCCAGCGCCCTGCTCGTCGACTACGTGATGACCGTCGCCGTGTCCGTGGTCTCCGGGGTCGACGCCATCACCTCCGCGATCCCCTCCCTCAGCGACCACGAAGTCGCCCTGTCCGTCGCCTTCGTGGTGCTGCTGACCCTGATGAACCTGCGCGGCGTAAGGGAGTCGGGCCGCGTCTTCGCCATCCCCACGTACGGTTTCGTGCTGGTCGTCTACGTGATGCTCGCCGTCGCCGCCGTCCGCATCGGGACCGGCGAGACCATCCGGGCCGAGTCGGCCCACCTGCCGATCCACGCCGTCGGCACCTACACCGGTTTCGCCGTGGTCCTCCTGGCCATGCGCGCCTTCGCCTCCGGCTGCACCGCCCTCACCGGCGTCGAGGCCATCAGCAACGGCGTCCCCGCCTTCGAGAAGCCCAAGGCCAGGAACGCGGCCACCACCCTCGCCGCCATGGGCGTGCTGTCCGTGACGATGTTCTCCGGCATCACCGTCCTCGCCATGGCCTACCAGGTGCACGTCGCGGCCGACCCCACCGAACTCGGGCTGCCGCCCGGCACCCCGATGTCCACCGCGCTCGCCCAGATCGGCCGCGCCACCTTCGGGGACTGGCACCTCCTCTTCTACCTGCTCCAGGCCGTCACCGCCGGCGTGCTGATCCTCGCCGCGAACACCGCCTTCAACGGCTTCCCGATGCTCGCATCGATCCTCGCCAAGGACCGTTACGCCCCGCGCCAGCTCTACAACCGCGGCGACCGGCTCGTCTACTCCAACGGCGTCGTGCTGCTCGCCCTCGTCGCCATCGCCCTGATCGTCGCCTTCGACGCCGAACTGACCCGTCTCATCCAGCTCTACATCATCGGCGTCTTCGTCTCCTTCACCCTCTCCCAGGCCGGCATGGTCCGGCACTGGCGGCGCGCACTCGCCTCGGCGGCCACGCCCCGCGCCGACCGGGTCCACATCCACCGCCGCCTCGCCATCAACGCGGTCGGCGCGTGCATGACCGCCGTCGTCCTGGTCATCGTCCTCATCACCAAGTTCACGCACGGCGCCTGGCTGGTCGTCATCGCCATGCCCGCGCTCTTCATCGGCATGAAGGGCGTCCGCCGCCACTACGACATCGTCGCCCGCCAGGTCGCCGTCGCCCCCGGGATCAAACCCCGCAGACCCGCCCGCCACCACGTCATCGTCCTCGTCGCCTCCGTCCACGCCCCCACGCTCAAGGCCCTCGGCTACGCCCAGGGGCTGCGGCCGGACACCCTCACCGCCCTGTCCGTCGCCGCCGACGAGGAGGACGCGCAGCGGCTGCGCGATGCCTGGTCCACGCACGACCCGGGGATCGCGCTCAAGGTCCTGCACTCGCCCTACCGCGAAGTGGTCGCGCCGGTGATGGCGTACGTGGAGGAACAGGCGGCCGCCGAGGGCACCGACGTACTGTCGGTGGTCATCCCCGAATACGTCGTCGGCCACTGGTGGGAGCAGCCCCTGCACAACCAGAACGCGCTGCGGCTCAAGGCGCGGCTGCTGTTCACCCCCGGGGTCGCGGTGATCGACGTGCCGTACCTGCTGGAGTCGGCGCGCCACCCGCGGCCCCGGGAGGAGCGGGAGGCGGGGGCGCCGCAGGGGTAGCGGGCAGCTGGGTCACCGCCGCGTGCGCCAGGGCCAGTTCGACCACGTGGGCCGGGTCGGTGAGGGCGCGGCCGGTGAGCTGCTCCAGGCGGCGCAGCCGGTTGGAGACGGTGTTGCGGTGGCAGTAGAGGCGCTGGGCGGCGTACGTCGTCGAGCCCCGGCAGGCCAGCCAGGTGCCCAGGGTGTCCAGCAGCACCCGCGCGTCCTGCGGGGACAGCGCCAGCACGGGGCCCAGCACCACCTCGCGCAGCCGGCCGGCGAGTTCCGCGTCGCCCGCCACCAGGGCCGCCGGGAGCCGCTCGTCCAGCAGGACGGCTCCGGGGCCGGTCTCCGCCGGGGCGGTGCGCAGGGCGAGGGCCGCGAGCCGGCGGGCCCCGGCCAGCGCCGCCGGCGCCGCCACCACCGGGCTGACCCCGACGGGCACCCCGAGCGGCGCGAGGAGATCGCGCAGCGCGTCCAGCGGATGGTGGCCCAGGTCGACGAGGCCGGTCTCCCCGTCGGCGCGCACCCGCCACAGCACGCGGGGCCCGCCCGCGGCCGCGCCCGGCCCGGGGCCGACGCCCGCTCCGGCGGCGCC